>CAYLTM010000121.1:11569-12428 GCA_964386495.1 uncultured Leptospirales bacterium | reverse complement strand
AAATGGTGCGATTATTTTCGCGTTTTGCGAAAGAGCTCTGACACCATTTATTTAAATGGTGTCAGAGCTCTTTTTTGTTTTAAAGGACTCTGGCACCTTACACACCTTTAGCATCTTTAAAATTCTAAAAAATAATTGACGTTAATAAATAATAATAAAAAATAGCAATACGAAGACAACTAGCAAAAAGTGTTTTGAAAAGGAGCAGTATTACATTTATGAAATTTAAATCCTTATATATATTAACAATTATAATTGCAATCTTTGCATATTCATGCGGAGGAAACCAAATAAAAAATAGAAGAAGTGTGGATCAGACACTAAATGAAATAGGTGCCTATAAAACCCCTGATAAATATAATTTAAAACTGATAATTTACGATACGAATATTTCAAATCCTGATGATGATAAACATTCCTTTTATAAAATATTTATTGATAAATCCGAGGCCGGAAGGACAACCTCTGGACTGGAAACACAGAAAAAATATTTTGAATCAAATTTATCTGTTAATCGACATTTATTGAAAATAGAAAAGTATGTTCTGGATCCAAAAAAAAATGAGTACATCCGGTTAAACAATATACATCAACCGAAACCTGATTTCTATTATTTCGAAATTATAGATAACCGTATAACCGTGCTGGATATAGAAAATGATGTAATCAACAGAACAACAGAATACAATACTGATTATGAAAAATAATCTTGCAAATAACACTATAAAATGATAACAATTACAATAATACTGCAAGGATTCTAAATGACGACAAAACAAACAGTGCTGATAGTTGATGATATGCCAACGAATCTTGCGATGTTGGGTTCAGCTCTTCATAATGATTACACAGTCAGAGT
>CAYLTM010000121.1:7485-11545 GCA_964386495.1 uncultured Leptospirales bacterium | reverse complement strand
AAATGGTAAAGAAGCTATCTCTATAGCCAAATCTGATACCCCTCCCGACATAATACTTTTGGATATTATGATGCCGGATATGAGTGGTTATGATGTATGCATCGAGCTAAAGAAAAAATCTCCCGAGAAGGACATCCCAATAATAATTATAACAGCCATCGATGATGAAAAAGATGAGGAATATGGTTTAAGTATCGGTGCTATCGATTTCGTGACTAAACCTTTTAGCGTACCTGTCTTAAAGGCTCGTATAAAAAATCACTTGGAATTAAAAAAGTATCGAGATATGCTACTGAATAAAGAGTAATTTGAATTGAATGAGAGCTAATTTGTTAAACTTTTAAGCACGAAATTTAATTCACACCCCCGTAAATAGCCCTCCAGTATAATAAAAAAGTTATTGCCTAATTTATGGTAATTATTTATGTTAATAATGTGCAATGTGTTATTGCTATAAAACAAAAAAAATATTTCGGGAGGATTTATGAAGTTATTGAGGTTATTGCCGGTTTTTGCTTTATTGATTTCTGCATTAATTATCGGCTGCGAAGGGTGTGAAGACGATCTTGTTGAAAAGTTACAGGCCCCAACTTTTAAAATTAAACGTGGAACCAATTACGATCTTGTTATTAGTGCGGGTACGAAAGGTGCGGATGTTAAATACACGCTGGACGGGACTGATCCCAAAAAAAGTGATGCAACTGAAACTGAACTTGAATTATCTATAGATTTTTTCACGAAAATTAATGCTTACGCGTTAAAAGACGGTTATAGAGATTCTGAAACTGTAGAGTATTCACTCCCGCTTCATAACGATACCAGATTTATAAAATATAAAACAGATCTGACTGTTGATTATTATACAATTTCGTATAATGATTGCAATAATAAGAAAAAAGTTGAGATTACTTACAATGCGAAAGGTGATGATAAGCAGTGGTTTACCAACGACGATACCATTCAAAAATATGTTCTGAACAATTATGATTCAGGCGATTTAAAAAAGGAAGTTACCTACAGCAGCAGCGGATCCGATGGTAAATGGCGTACTATAGATGACAGTATAGCTGAATATTCCGAGTTCACTACGAATGCAGGAAAAATCACTAAAAAAGAAATTTACACAACTGCCGGAGAAAAAAACGGTTATTGGACATTTACCTACACAGGAAACAATCTAACTAAAATTGATAAATACAACGGCTCCGGGTCATCAGCTGGTAGCATTGCATATGAATATAATGCAGCAGGGGTGATTACTAAACAGATAAATTATTCCAGTTCCGGTGCTGTTGACACGACTGTTGAAAATTCTATATCTGCTACAAATATTATCTCTTCAAGTTCTACAAAAAACAGTAGTGGAACTATCACAGGTTTTGGCGAATACATTTATACCAACATTGATTACTATTATACGTTTGATTACAACACTTCCGGAAAACCTGAAAAATTGACAAAATTCTGGGGATATGGAACGGATACACAATGTGCGGTTGAAGATTATACATACAATGGTTCTGAACTTTCTGAAACTATTCTATATAAGGATTTTCTAAAAACTGAAATTTCAAATGTTACATCATGGACTTTCAGAAGTTCGTTATTATCAGAAAAAACTATGTTTAAAGATAAAAACAAAACAGTTCTGGATTCTAAAGAAGTGTACGAGTACAATGGTGATAAATTATCGAAAGTAAATTTTTATGATAATGAAAAGGAATTGATACAGTACAAAACCTTTTCTTATGAAGGAAATTATCCGGTCAAGCTGTATAAACGCCCATCAGCGGCTTCTAAAACTTTTACAATGGATTTAACAATTCAGGCAAATTCTATTAACGGCGGTTCTTACTCAGTTGATGGTTCATCATTCAGCCATTCCGGCGATCCTATATCAGCGATTGTCGATAAAAACTCTTCTTTAGCAGAATATGTGAAAACTGCGGTAAAAAAGATTGAATATATTATAAAAAATGGTAAAGTGACAGAATCTTCCGCAATAATCAATGGCAAAAAAGGCGGGTATATTAAGGTTGTGTCTTACTCAAGTGCGGATAATGAGCTTAAACTGAATTTTGAATTTGCGGATTATAATGATGGTGATTTGATAATTTCCGGAAAAATCGATGAACAGCTTGAAGGTACAGTTGATATATCAGGTAATGTAAGCGGATCATTAAGCGGAACAGTTAAAGGATCAGTAACAATTACTGATGCCAATCCGAAATATGATACAGAGGAATACTTGTTGTCGGAAATTACTAATCGAGTATACAATAGTGCTTCACTTCTCGATAAAGAAACTATTTACAATGGTGCTGGTGTTGATGGAAAATGGGAAACAGCTGACGACAATGTCTCGGCGGTAATTCTTTACACATACAATGGTACTTCAGTAATTTCTAAAACTGCTTATAAAAAAGCCGGCGGCGACAACACATGGTTAACCGCTGACGATGTACTCGATTACAAAATTGTTTATACATACAGTGGTGTCAACAAGGTAAAAGAAGAGTTTTACAGAAATTACGGAACATATATAAGGAATTACTCAACTGCTGGTGCAGACACCAATTGGGATACAACTGCTGATAACGTTTTTTCGAATTCTTCATTAACTTACGTTAAAGAATAGTATTATACTTTTCATAAAATGGTTATACCGCCTCCGCCCGCCAGCGGCGGGCGGAGGCGGTAATGTCTATGGAAAACCACTGTTTGACAGGTATAGCATAATAATATACTGACAATAATCTGTTTCGAGAAAACACATGAAACAGGTTATTGTCAACTATCAACCCATCAATCAACCTATCAATTTAATCCTTTACTGCTTAGTATAGACATATATAATATCTTTATCAGTAAGCAGAAGTACATAATAAAAAGATAAACAGCATATGAATAATCGATAAACGTAGATTGCATTTTCAGGAAAACCCGATAAACCGGAAAAGACTGTGCTGATTACTATTGACGGCAGCACAATCGCGATGTAGAGATCAAACACTATCAACTGGATAAACCGGATTTTATAATAATAAAAATACTGGGCAATTGCGCAGCCTGTTACTAATATAAATAATATGATTCCGGCTATTATTGTAAATAACCTTCCAAAAATAAATGAAGATTTCATTATGAATATTAATGCTTCAAAAAGAAATAATAAATCAAAATATGGTAAGAAGTCAAAAGCAAATTTTTTCATTTTATTACCCTGTAAATAGAAGTATTCCTGTTGTATTCTAAATTTATTTCTTTATTCAGACAAGTCCTTTTATACAAGTTGTATAGATCGTGATTCATATTTAGTAAAACATTTGTTTTGATATCATTTTAAAATTCTCGTCTCACCTATCTTCAAAATTAGAAATTTTTCATTATCGAGTTTGTCATCACTAATCCGGTTTTTTAATCTTGTTACCGGTTCATCAATCGGATGAAAGGCAAGCTGAAAGGTACCCCAATGGATTGGAATAAAATATTCAGCATTTAGATCTTTATAGGCAGTTACAGCATCTTCAGGGTTCAGATGAATATCTCTCCATCCTGACATCTCATCATTATACGCACCGATTGGAATCATTGCCAGATCAATTCTACCGAAACGTCTTCCAATATCTTTGAAGCCAGAAAAATATCCTGTATCTCCACCGAAATAAATTTTTTTGCCGTCAATATCAACAAGATATGTTGCCCATAAAGTTTTGTTCCTGTCATTTGTCGAGCGGTTCGAAAAATGCTGGGCAGGCGTACTAACAATAGTAACATTTCTCAAGCTAGTGGAATCCCACCAATCCAACTCAACAACATTTTTAGAGCCCCACTCTACCAGAAGAGGTTTAACCTTTAACGGAACAATAAATAGACAGTTTTTATTAATAAAATATTTCACAGTGCTTTTATCAAGATGATCATAGTGATTATGCGATGATAGGATAAAATCGATATCTGGAAGATTTTCCAGAGACACCCCGGGCGGTGTAAATCTCTTTGGTCCAGCGAAAGATATTGGTGAACATCTCTCACTCCAAATAGGATCAGTTAAAAAATT
>CAYLTM010000121.1:4269-7475 GCA_964386495.1 uncultured Leptospirales bacterium | reverse complement strand
CGTTGTATTGCACTAATACTGTTGAATGTCCGATAAAGGTTACCGAAAAATCTCTATTGTTGGTGCGTAAGTATTGACCATCATTTGGTAGGATCTCAGGAATTTGACCATTTGGTTTGTTAGTGAGAAATTTTGGCAGCTTTGTGATCATTTTCAGGCTATTTTTCATTGTCCAGTCCCTTTCAGCAACCTCCATATTCTTAAATCCATTTTCAGTATGATGCAGCTTGACATTCGCGTATAGTAAACATACTGATAGAGATAATCCAATAATAATATAATATTTCATATTACACGCTTCCCTTTATATTGTCAATCTGTCTATTTTCGAGTTTATTCATTCTCTTTTATAATTATAGGTTCAAAACAATCATTCTTGTCAAGAGAATTGTCAAATATCGGTGCAAATAAAGGTGTCAGAGACATTAAAATACCTCTGACACCTTTATTTAGGCACAAAAAAAGAGGGGCACAACCCCTCTTTTTTAAAAGGAAGTGCTAAAGTTAGCACTTCCCAATGTCTCAACTAGCGAAAATTATCTTTGTGTAATTCTATGTCTTCTTCTGTTCACTAAATAAAGTGAAATAAATGATATGAAAACCAGAACAAACAATATGCTGAACGACTTGGTATAGTCAGTTGTAATTGCCAACAAATAGGCTCCTATACCAGAACTTGCCGCAGACCAGTCCATCGAAGACTTGCTTGTATAATCAAGAGTACATGTTTGATATGGTGAAGGCACCGGTCTCACATTAACAGTATTAATATCAAGAACATCAATCTGCATTAACTTCAGATACAACTTACTTGAAGAAGGGGTATAAACCTCTTCACTTTCCAGACGTGCTGACGTATAAACCCTTGCTGTAATCTTTTATCCACACCAATCTTCTGTTGACCAATTATAAAGTGTGTAAGTATATGTTCCATAAGCATAACCAGATCCAAACCTAAAAAGATTTATTGATTCTGGACCATAACTTGATGTATCATCCTGAACAATACTTGCAGTAGACTTCAAACCTTTAGAATCGCCGCCGGATACATAAGAACCTGCATTTTCATTAAAAGAGAATTTACTCTGTCCACCAACATATCCGATCTTAAATCTATTATTAGGAGAACCATCTGTTGTCACCGATTTATTAGTAGGTCCTGCCATGTGAAAGTCAATATCTCTTGGAGATAATCCCCATTGAACTATTACTCTAACCTGCCCCTGCGGTAAAATTTCACACATAGCTAGCCGATCAAGATCAATATCACCGTTAACTATAATATTATCAAACGAAATATTGTTATATCCAGCCTTGGATATTAATAAATTATAAGATCCGGATGATAACTGTCCTGTCTGGAACGCCGAAATTGAAGAATCTAAATTAACTTCATTGTCCATATAGTCTATTATTCTAATATTGTAACCGGTAATATCTGCTCCGTCATTTGCATCAATCAAAGCTCCTTTAATATAGCCTTTGCTTGCATTTTCAGAAACAAGGTACATTGTAGTAATATCTGTTGGTTTACCGGCATATACAGATATGCTATTCTTACTCGCTCCTGTATAACCATCCATTGATATTGCAACACTGTATTTAACATTACCAATACCAACATTGTCAATAGTAAACTTTCCCTCATTATTTGTAGTTTTTTGCTGTCCATCGGAAAGAATTACAAGAGCACCCGCTAAATTAACCTTATTTGTATTTACTACTTTTCCAGTTACTTTTCCAACAACCTTAATACCATCAGATTTCGCTCCGAAAGCACTCCAATTGCCTACCGCATCTCTAACTTTAACTCGGAAGTAATAGGTATCACCATCATTAGCATTTGCGGTATGTTCATAAGTACTTGTTTTTCCAATATCAACACCTTCAACACCGCCATAAATGATATCTCCACTGTTAAATTCTAAAGTTTTTGAAACCTGTATTCTTACAGCATCAACATCTGTTGAATTTGTCCAATTGGTAGTTAAACTGAGTGAATTGGAAAAAGCTCCGCCATCAACCACTGAAGGGGCAGACGGAGGTGTTATGTCCACTGTCCAGTTGTAATTTACAACATTGCTTACATTCCCGGCAATGTCTGTTGCTTTAACATAAACCGTATAGTTTCCTTGTGGAACATTGCTATAAGAAATTTTCTTTGTCGTTATAGTTTCCTTAGTGTAATTTACACCATCAGTAGAATATTCATATGAAACAAAATCTGAACCATTTACTGCAATATTTATCGCCTGTAAATTTGTCGGATTCTGTGCCAGATCAGAAGTTAACGAAATAACAGGTACAGTAGTATCAACTGTCCACGAATATTTTGTCGTTCCGGCCTGCTCAGTACCAGCATTATTACGTGCCACTATAAGAATTTCGTAAAGTTTCTCTGTCATATTGTTAAATACAATCGGATTTGCAACAGAAGTCCAACTTTCCCAAGAGTATCCATTATTCATACTATATTTGTATTCCGTAACACCTGTCTGAACTAAATCGATAGTTAACGATTTTGAGTTCAAATACTGAGGTGGTATCTCGACAGCAACTGCTGTTGGTACACTAGTATTAACTTCCCATATAGCAACTTGTGTTGATGCAGATTCGTTGCCTGCAAGATCTCTAGCTATAATGTTAACTGTATGTGTTCCATTTCCAAGATCATCCACTGGTACAGTTGTTCCGTTATCAAGCTGGTATTTGTATTCTACAATACCCTGTGCACTTGGATTAGCCACACCAATAGTTATAGAATCATCGCTTGTAACCGCTGGAGGTACTGATGATGCCGCAACACTTGTTGGAGCAATAGTATCAACTGTCCAAGATGCAAAATATGGATCATTGATATCTGTCCAGTTGCCTGCAGCATCTGCCACAATTATTTTAAGTGTATTTAAATTTTCAGGAAGATTATTCAAATAGAGAGTTCCCGCAGGAATTGCGTCACTCCAGGTACCATCGTTAAGCATATATTTGTAAGAAGTGACATCGGAACCACCAATTACTATACTTGCAGAATTACTATTAGAAATACCATTAACTAAATCTATAGGCAATGTTATCGCTATATTAACAGGTGGTTTTGTGTCTACCGTCCAAGTATGTGTAATCGGATCCGATTGATTACCCGCAAGATCAATACCAACAATATTTATTGTGTGATTTCCATTATTTAGATTTAATATTGTGGAAAT
>CAYLTM010000121.1:3051-4259 GCA_964386495.1 uncultured Leptospirales bacterium | reverse complement strand
GGAAATTTGTTCGATAGATACGGGACCAGACCAAGCTCCGTCGTCAAGCTGATAACTATAATAAACAATATCACTATCACTTTGTGTAAGATTAATTACAGCAGTTGTACTATTGCTTAGTCCTGGTAAAATGCTAGTATTTAAGCTCAAAGATGTTTTATCTGGTTTTGTAAGATCCACATGAAATGTGTATGTGTTAAAATCTGACCAATTTCCTGCTTTATCTTTAATTGCTACTTTAATAGTATAAGTAGATTGCGACAATCCTGTCAAAATTGCATTTTTATCATTTAAATTAACTTCCGAACCAGTATTTAATATATATTTGTATCCAGTAATTTCCGGCTCTCCACCAATTACAAATGTAATGGTTGTTTCTTTATAATAAGGTGGGGTATTAATATTAGTTATTAAGGCAACCGGCTTTACGGTATCAATAGTTAAATTAGTTATTGCTGGAATCGAACCTGACCAGTTCCCAGCACTGTCCTGTACTGCGATATTAACATTATGGGTGCTATCAGAAAGATTGGTTATTTCTATTATATTACCAACTCCTTCAATCCAGGCACCACCATCAACCTGATACTTGTAAGCAACAACATCTCCACCAATTTCTATATTGATAAAATCTTTATTCCAATGACCATTGTTCAAATCATATCCATTTGGAGATGAAATTGTAATATCAGCAGCTGTTGGTGCACCAGTATCAACAGTCCACGTTACGGTAGTTGCTTCAGAAGGCTGCTGCCATACACCTTCATCGTTTTGAACAATTATAGAAATTATATAAGTACCATCTTGGAGATCAGTCAATTTTATATCCTGATTTGCGTTTGTCTCAGGTCCATAACCAGCATTATTCAAATCATATTGATATGCAGTAATACCATCACCAGTAACAGTAATTGTAAATTCTGTACTATTTGTTGAGCCACCATTTGCAGGTAAACCGCCGATAGTCGCTGCTACTACACCCTTACCTATAAACTTAAAAGAAGCTGAATCAATAGCATTACCTGCTGTATCCGAAACTTTTCTAACAATCGCTTCATACTCTACCCCCTCAGAAGTAGTTTCTTTTAAAGTTACCTCAACGAATTTTGATTTAACAACAACGCTTTCTGCAGAAATATTTTTCGTTACACTTTTAAAACTATAGTTAGAAGCACTTTTCGCTGTATCATCATTAATCTCTTCATTAA
>CAYLTM010000121.1:455-2961 GCA_964386495.1 uncultured Leptospirales bacterium | reverse complement strand
GAACACCTTCAAGCTGCCCCGCACTCTGACTGCCGCCTGATCCGCCTCCGCAATTTACGGAAAACAAAGTCAACATTGTAATGACTAGAAAAAAGAATAACTTTTTCATTGATATCTCCTAAATATTTTTTTTGCATTTAAACTAATCTTAAACATAGTTAAAATTATATTAATCAAAGGACAGATAAATGTCAACAATAAAAAACCCGACCGTGCTTACTTTTAAGAAATAATTGCATTTAATGAGACATAATCTAATGAAAAGTAAGAATAAACTGACAGAAAACGATACTTAATAATTGATATTAGAACCTAAAACGATTTCATAGATCATTAAATTTTTGTCTTTGCCGTCTAATATATATGAGGCACGAAGTCCAACATTTATTGGAAAATTCAAATCGAAAAAGAACATTTCATTAACAATCTCTCCTCCGAATGAACGGTATATTTCATTGTTGCTCCCGGTAATCCCATAACCATAATCAAAAAACGCATTAAAAAATATTTGCTTGAAATGCAGAAACTGAATAAAGTTATAATCCGGATAAAAAAGAGGAAGTGTGTAATTCGCTGTGCCTTTCGAAAGTTTTTCCATAAATTTAAAAGAATATCCCCGAGGAAATCTGATTAGACTTGAAAATACGTAATCATCAGGATTCTGATATTCATAAGAACCTGACAGATAAAAACTATGATGCTTTAAAATTCCTGGAAAAAACAACATTGATATGGCTGAAAACAATTTACCATTGAAATTGCTTTTGTCAGGCGTTCCGAAATAATTAACAGTAAGATACTGTCCCCAGACAGGATTGATATCTCTATACCATTGATACCCATTGAAAAAAGTGAATCCGAACAAATATGGTAAAAAGGTTCCGTTGTTGATTTTATTTTTTTCGACTTTTTCGATATCAGTAATCTTCATGTATCGGCCGCCAGTTGTCAAATTCACATATCGTTGAAAATATCCTGTTGATAGTGTAAATGGAAGTGTAAATGACAGACCGGACGATAGCTCATTCCATGAATAATACTTTTTCTCTTTTTTTTCTGTATAGGTCGATGTCCTGCCCCCGTAAATTACATCAGTAGTAATTACAGGATATAGTCCGCTGTATGATATCGATAGATGACCGGAATTTGTGTTTTCGTTCAAATTACGTTTGTAACCAATTTCCGAGTATAAAGTATTCATAATATTTTGCGAATACAAAGAAAAACCAACATCGTTATTACTGAAATCAAATGACGGTCCCCAGCTATGAATATTTACAGAGTCTTTAATGTGACTATATTTTTTATCAGAATACTGCACCTTCGCTATTTCCGGCAGAATACTTTTCCCGGATTCCTGAGCAAGGAGAGGTTCATAGTATTTTATATTGCTATCCGTAATTCTAGAAAGAGGTTTCCATGCGGATTTATTGTTTTGCATAACACAAGCGGCTGAACCCTCAGCCGTAACATCATTAAATAGAATTTTATTGCCCGATAATGAAGGATTATAAGCTCCGAATTTTCTGCTTGTTACCTGGTAGATATTTTTTGTCTCAATGTTTACCGCGTAGATATTATCTATACCGCTGTAATCCGCTGAAAAATATATATGCTCGCCATCGGATGCCGGAGTTGAGATATTGCTGTGGCTAAAAGGCAATATCACACGTACTTTCCCGTTGACAGCATTAAACTCCACTAGATTTTTCCCTCTGATGGTATCTACTGTGCAGTAGACAATCTTCTTTCCATTAGTACTCCACTTGGGTGTTTGTATAAAACCGGGTGATTCTGTAGACTGTAGAATGTTTCCCGATTCCGAGTCGATAATCACCAAGCTGCAAATATTACCTGTTGTGTATTCTACAACCGCGATTTTTGTACCGTCAGGTGATATTGCCGGAGCGAAATACCTGGAATACTTCGTTAACTGGCGTTTTTTACGGGCAGTTAAATCATAAGTATATATGTTAGAGTAGGATGTATAAGTCCATCTGCGGTCGGGGTCATATTCCGACCAGCAGATTATCCTGCTGCTGGCTGATGGCGGCGTTTCAGCGTTTCCGATTTTCACCAGTTGTTCTTCTTTCTTTGTCTGCGAGTTAATTTTGACGATCTGGTACATATCTTCAATACCATATCTGTAAACAATAATCTCATCATTACCAATATCCTGCGGTGCGTAATTATTTGTCCAATCACCGCTTATATTATGAAGATTTTCAGCGTCAGTAATTTTCAAATTTTCAAGTTTTTCACTCCATAATATTTCAAGCTCATTCATTGCGGCATCATAGGTATCCGGTGTATTTTTTCCGGTAATATTCTTCATGGATTTCGAAAATATTAGAGGAAGCGGCAATAATGAAGTTCTCTCGATAACTTTCCCGAAAGTTTCCGCGTCATTATGTCTGCGTGTATAGGCACACATGTAATATCCCATTAAATACGGCGAATTCTGCGGTATCCAATTATTATAACTCCCGAATAAAGCGGTGTAATA
>CAYLTM010000121.1:0-445 GCA_964386495.1 uncultured Leptospirales bacterium | reverse complement strand
CCCATAGTCAAACTGCACTATATGACGGTACTCATGAACAGCGAGAACCGTTGTTATGTGGTTACTTCCGGTAAATTGTGTTTGTGAAGGAGTTATGTACCACTCGCTTCTTCTTGGAGCATAGGCGGCGATTCCATTAGATTCAGATAGTGAGTTGTATAGGATTACAGGAGTTTTTTTTATTTTCACAGGAAGCGTTTTTGTATCGTGCTTATATACAGTTTCCATTAAATTCGCAATAAATATTGCGTCACTTTTAATTTCACTCGGATAAATTATTCTGAAGTTTTCCGTTTCAATTTCTCGCCACTCAGATTTTCCGGCAGGTTGATTACTTGCATGGATGGAAATTTCAGCCATGATAATTAATATTGCACATAGGATTCTAATAACTTTGATCATATTTGCCCCCGAATTCGGCGAGAATTATTACATTTTAATAATA
>CAYLTM010000120.1:11624-12475 GCA_964386495.1 uncultured Leptospirales bacterium | reverse complement strand
TTACCGACACTCCCGCGTCAACCATTCTTTTAAAAATTTCTAAAAAATATTAAAATTTTAAAAAAAACTAGAAAATTTTTTTAATATGAGTCAATTTACAGTATTATTCTTATTCATTGAAGATTAATCATCCTAAAAAGGATGTGATCAATTCAAGATTTTCGAGACCTATCAATAAATATTAAAAAATTGTTCTGTTAATAACCAAACTATAATTCACATAACTAACCAAAATATTTAGTCTTACTCGAAAATTATATTGACAAGTATTATCGATATGTTTTTTATGACGAATGATAGGGGTTGCTAGCTCAATTGGTAGAGCAACTGACTCTTAATCAGTAGGTTTCGGGTTCGAGCCCCGGGCAACCCAAATTGACTGCAGAAATTACTGCAGTCAATATAACTCGTTCATTGATTACTTCGACTTTTGAGAATTTCTGCACTAATGCTTCGATATTCTTTTCTTGAGAGTAATTAATAGGTTATATTATATAGAAGGTCATGAACGATTAAATTTTTTTATGGAGTTTTTTATGTCTTCAAACATCTACGTAGGTAATCTGTCGTATAATATGTCAGACGACGAATTAAAGAATTTATTTCAAGAGCATGGCGATGTTATTTCCGCTAAAATCATTAAAGACAAAAACACAGGCCGATCAAAAGGTTTCGGTTTTGTTGAAATGAGCGATGATAACGCTGGTGATGCTGCAATTAACAAGCTTAATGGTGCTAATATTAAAGGCAGAAACTTAAAAGTTAATCCGGCTAAGTCCAAAAATTAATTTATACAGAGAAGCTTCCTTTACGAGAGGCTTCTCTGTTTTTCCTTCCTTTCGTTTCTTCGT
>CAYLTM010000120.1:5804-11614 GCA_964386495.1 uncultured Leptospirales bacterium | reverse complement strand
GTATTTCACTTTCGTTCAGCGAGTACTTACAGCCGCAGTATGATTGCCTGTAAAATCTATACTTTTTTGATAATTCAACAGATTGGGAATACCCATTATTTTTTTTAAAATCAGCCTCTAAATAAGAAACACCGAAAAAATCCGAAAGCTCTTTACCTATATCATTAATCCATTCAGCATTTTTATGAGGACTTATTGACAAAGTCGTAGAGAAAACATCGTAATTTCCAGAAATGGCTCTTTTCATGGTCTCTTCAAGTCTGAACCTATAGCAAACTCTGCATCGTTGACTCTTTTCACCTAAATCCGAATAAGGCGAGACAACAGAAATCCAATCATCAGAACAATAACTACCGTTAACGACAGTTATTTGCTTTAAATCACAAAATCTCTCCAGCTCACCCAAACGCCTATGGTACTCATGTACTGGATAGATATTTGGATTGAAATAAAATACATCAATATCGTAATCAGAACAAAGAGTTTCATAAACATAGCACAGGCATGGAGCACAGCATGCATGCAGAAGTAATTTTCTTCTAAACATCTATTTCAGATACTTATTAATTATTCCCGACAATTGCCTTAATCCATCAGGACTGCTCTTCTCCTCTATCCACATGATATAATTCTGGTCGCTACAGCAATTCTGCATATCATTCATATATTCATGTGTAAGGATATACTTCGCTATATCATATCTAATCGATTCAAAAATTCTCTCCGCCGTTGACATCGACAAAGGATTTCCGTCTATCATCTCAGTTATCTGAACAATTATATCATGTTTATCAGACTCTTTTACCTGATCCCTACCCATAAACGACGTGGGCACATAACCCCTACTAGTATCAATTCCCGAGCTCTCTTTTTTAACCTTTTTTTTGCACGTCATATAATAAATCACCAGTTTTTTATTTATTTTTCATCGATCGACTAGGTGAATTTAACTTAATTATTATACGTCGGCAATAATTTTTTTTTAAATTTGAAAATTAATCAATAACAACAAAATTAACAGGAACACCAGTTTGAACTGTTAGCGTTTTATCAGCGGTATACATATCGCCATCCATAGTATAATCAAACTTTTCAGATGACTTTATTACAATCTTAGTAACTGTTTGATCAACATGCATTGGATGATGAACTCGTTTACCGATCCGTAATTTTTGAAGAACACGGACAAGCTCAATTGGTTTCATACCGTTGATAATTATATGGAATTTATTAGGAATATCATTCGCCCTATATATAGTTTTAAAACCCATACCAATGACTTCAACGGTACCTGCAATTACGACCAGAATATTGTTAAAGCTGATTTTTTTCGAATCAATAAACACATCAGCTTTAAGAGGTTTCAGAAGTGACAGATTATTTTCATTTTGAAGAGCGATACTATTTATGACTTCTCCAAAAGTTTTCCCTATAACAAATATATTTTTCCGCATACCCTTATCATCATCACTGTAAACTTCCTGCAGAAAATTCGTGGTTAAGCCAAAACCGAATAAAAAACAGTATCTGTTGGATATTTTCATGGTATCCCGACGGACTATTCTCAGAGAAAAGGGATCTTTGCAACGAACTAAGAATTCTTTTAAAATTACTTCACTTTTATTTCGCAGACCAATACTAGTCGCGATGTTATTCATTGTTCCATCACCCAAAAGTAAAATTGGAGGAAGAGGGTCCGGATGATAAGCGTTAATTAACCTTGTAATGACATTATGTATAGTTCCATCACCACCGGAAATTCCGATGTATGAATACTTTTTTGTTTTAAATTCTTTAGCTACATCATCCAATTCTTCAAGAGACTTCGTCGCTCTGATATCAACTTCATCTCCTCCTATTTTCCCGAACTTTTTTATCGAAGCACAGTTTGTGCGAATATTTCGTCTGGAAAAAGGATTTACAATTATTCCAATTTTAGGTTTCATCTA
Source organism: uncultured Leptospirales bacterium (assembly GCA_964386495.1). GTDB lineage: Bacteria > Spirochaetota > UBA4802 > UBA4802 > JAFGJZ01 > CAYLTM01. The sequence continues at coordinate 9,665 of CAYLTM010000120.1, read as the reverse complement.
TACCTTCAAATTAAGACTGTGGTTTGAACATATATGAATTAATTCTATAAGAAGCGAATTTATAAACTGAAAACATAACCCCTGTATAGAATAAATCACCCGCTAATGAATTCCGAAAAAAAGGCAAAGCCATAATATAACAATTCAATAGTCCTTCGATATTTTTTGGATACATCGACCAAAAAAACCATACTGTAAAATTAGTAATAATAAAAAAAGACATTGACGAAGCAATCACCGCAGCTACAACATTTATAAAACTGGTCTTTTGTTTTATAACAGCACCGATCAAAACCGTAAGTGCGATACAAAAATATACAACGACCGAAATAAATTCTAATCCGATAAATAAATCCGAAATAAACATTACAGACAGCGAAACAGCTATTGCTGCGGCACGTCTTGCTATAAAGGCACCGGAAAATAACGCTATCGCAGTAATCGGCACGACATTTTCAGGATGAGGCAAGACCCTCATCAATGCCGCGGTAATAATCAATAAACCAATAATCACGTAATTAATTAAATTTTCTTTTTTCATAATAAACTCCATAATAATATTCCTACATAATTTCCCAAAAAAAATCAACCCACCTGTCACTTTCAACATACTCGCCAATGAAATAATTGTCATGTTTTTTTTTGGAAATTAAACAGGCAATATCCATTGATATCTCATGATATATTTCGAGTATTTTATTAATGGTTTTACCAGAATCATAAATATCATCACATAAAAGAAACTTTCCATCCGGAAGCTCGGGTATAATACCAATATGAAATTCTGACTGCACTTTATCTTTATAAGAAGATATTTCCATATATCTTATAGGAATATTTAAGTGCTTCCCCATAAAATAAGAAAGGAAAAATCCGCCGCGCAGAGGACATAAAATAGCATCATACTTTCTTCCGCTATTTTTCACTTCTTCGAGAATTTTATATGACAAACTAAGATACTTTCCGTAATCGACAGTAAAATTATTCATTTGAACCTTCTCAATAATAATATTGTGCAAAACCAATCGTAGGTTATGAAATTATTTATACAGCTTTTATTCAAGAATAAAATAGACTGCATTAAAAAAAATCATTTTTATAAATTTATTCGTAAGTAATTAAAAAATTGGCAAATGTTACATTTTTTCGCCGCCGTGAGCGGCAACGATCAATAATTACTGCAAATTTATGATCATATGCAATCCTTCATTATTTCATGGTAAATTAATGCTTGATTTTTCATAATGATAATTATCTTTCTGTCGTAAAATCACATATGGAGATTTCATAATGAAAAGCTTAAGCCTGTATATCGCTGAATTTATTGGAACATTTATTCTAGTTTTTTTCGGAACAGGAGCAGTTGTATCAAATGCGTATTCAGGAGGCGTAATTGGACACCTTGGAATATGTGCGGTTTTCGGATTGGTAGTACTATCAATGATTTACGCGATCGGCGACATTTTAGGAGCACATATAAATCCGGCAGTAACCCTAGGATTTTATCTATCAAAACTAATCTCCTTTAAAAATGCGTTTTTTTATATTATAGCGCAGTTTCTTGGAGCAATCGCCGCATCATTATTAATGGCACACATATCTCCAGATATAAAAACTCTTGGTGAAACGATTCCCGTTGTTCCTGTAAAAATGGCATTCTATCTTGAAATGGTGCAGACATTTGTTTTAATGTTTGTTGTCGTTAATTTATCGTACGGTTCAAAACAGAAAGGTATTACTTCCGGTATAGCTGTCGGATCGACTGTAACTTTTTTAGCAATTATTGCCGGTCCACTGACAGGTGCGTCTATGAATCCGGCAAGATCACTCGGTCCAGCACTGGCATCAGGCAACCTGACATCTATATGGATATATCTGACAGCACCCTTTATTGGCGCTGGTATTGCTGTAGCGTTTTACAGTTATTTCTTTGCCAAGGATGCGGATTTAAACAGATCGAGACTCAAAAATATTTTCAATTCAAAATAGCAAAGGTTTTATCTTGACAAAAAAGGTATACATTATTTGACTGTTTCCATTGAAAAAGAATTGTCCCTATTGGGCGGTTAGCTCAGCTGGTTAGAGTGCCTGCTCGACACGCAGGAGGTCGTTGGTTCGATTCCAATACCGCCCAATAACTTTTTTTTCAAATTATTCACACAGCTTTAGTACAATTTTTTTTTCATTCCCGATGACATCAGTTAAAATTCCATTAATAGAAGTTACATCGCCGTTAGAATATTTTACGTTGTCAATTTCAGAAAAAACTTCAACAACAGACGTAAAGCTTTCATTATAATAATCTACAAGTAAATTAAAATGTATGGATTTATTGATTTTTTTTAGATTCGAGATTTTACCGTTAACACTAAGTTTGACACCGACATAAAGTTCTGGGTTTAAAATAATTTCTTTAAAATCAATTTTTTCACTTTTGCGGTCTTCTACACCTAAAATAAATTTTTTAATAAACTCCGCCTTGTCCTTTACACGTATATTAGCATTGCTATTAATAATTTTATTTATAATTATTATACCGCTGTTATATTGCTGCTGCTTAATCATCATTTGTGCTGATTTGAATTCTCTAATAAGATCTATTTCATTCTGATAAAAAAACAATGGTTTTTGAAAAGACACCTTGTCAATAACCGGATACTTGTTTACTTCAAGCTCCTCGTTCAGGAATTTACTGCTGATAGTTTTTTTCCCATCAAATGTTTCACCGAAATTTTTAGTTATTTGCGCAATAGGATTTTTTTCGCGAATAACATATGCAAAAGCAATTGTTAATAAAATGACAATTATCGGAATTATGAACACTGAAGTTTTTTTTATTACTTTTGTTTTTTCGATGTATTTACCATGAGCTATTTTTTTAGTAATTTGCTGCTTTCGCTTCTCTGGTTTATTCAGAGTAATAACATCAAATAGTTTAATGTTTTTCTGGAATTTATAAAAATCAGTTGTTGAACTTATTTTTTTTGAAAGCCTTGATAATACATTATCGGATACCCTTGACTCAATATCTATTAACTTAAATAAAGCCTCCTGTGAGGAAGATGCTGATTTAATTATTAAGAAAGCTTCCATGAAGTAAAATTGTTTAAAACTCGGGAATAATTCTTTATACTTATTAATGATTACCTGTGCATCAAGAAATCTATCGGACAACAGATAACCTACAGCTAAAAGAAAATATGGATCAACTTCTCGAACATATCCCTGTTGAATATCGGGGAGCTGTTCTAAAATATAAACAGCTTCCCGATATTTTTTCTTTTTTATTAATTTATAGGACTCAAAAATATATGAGTTTATTGAATCATTATACTGCAAAATTTAAACCTTGTTCAGAGTGATTACTTAACTCTTTCAACATAATCTCCGGTTCTTGTATCTACTTTTATAGTATCGCCTTCCTTAACAAACAAAGGAACGGCAATTTCGGTTCCAGTTTCAACCTTAACCGGTTTCGTCACATTTGTCGCGGTATCGCCTTTAACACCGGGTTCCGCATAAGTAACCTTCAGCGTTACAAATGTCGGTGCTTCAACAGCGATAGGCCTGTCCTCATAAAGCAGAATCTTAACAGTGTCGCCTTCCTTAATATAATCCAGAAGGTTGCCGATAAACTTTGCATCAAGACGATATTCTTCAAAGGTTTCTTTGTCCATAAAAACATACTCATCACCATCATTGTATGAATAATTCATATCACAGGTTTCAACACGAATCTCTTCAATTTTCTCACCGGCACGGAAAGTTTTGTCGATTACTGTACCTTTTAAAATTGATTTCATTTTTGTTCTAACAAAGGCTCCGCCTTTTCCAGGTTTGACATGCATAAAATCCACAATT
>CAYLTM010000120.1:1618-5794 GCA_964386495.1 uncultured Leptospirales bacterium | reverse complement strand
CCACAATTGTGTATATATCGCCGTCTACTTTTAAAGCTGTACCTTTTCTAATGTCATTACTTGTAGCCATTTAATTTTCTCCTTATATATTTTATCCGCAAATAATAATATCTTTACTAAATTCGCTGATTACCTCAGCTTTGCCGTCTTTGATTACAACCATGTCTTCTATACGGACACCGCCCTCCCCCGGTATATAAATTCCAGGCTCAATAGTTATAACCATACCGTCCTGTAGAATTGTGCCGTCATTTTCCTTTATACGTGGATACTCATGAATATCAAGCCCAACGCCATGTCCCAGTGAATGACCGAAATAATCGCCATACCCTGCGTCTTTTATATAATTTCTGGATAACGAATCCACCTCTGAAGACATCATCCCTGAACGTAAACACATTATAGCATTCTCCTGAGCGTCACGGACTATCTTATAGATAGCCCGCATTTTTTCGGATATTCTACCGGTAAAAAAAGTTCTTGTCAGGTCGGAATTGTAGCTCTCGTATTCACATCCTGTGTCAATAAGAATTACTTCATTTTCATTAATTTTTTTACTCACAGCCGTCATATAGTGAGGCATTGATGAGCCAACACCGGAGGCAACTATAGGATCAAAGGCACATTTTCGACAGCCGTTTTTCTTATAATAATTTTCAATCTCCAGATAAATATCCCATTCGGTTATGCCGGGGGTGATTATTTTCTCCAGATGATTGTAGCAATTATCATTAATCCGTGCACTTTCTTTCAGAAGCGTTATCTCATTGATGTCCTTTATCGCACGGAATTCCTGAGTATAGTCGCCAGCAGGGTGAATCGTCACTCCTATAAGCTCATCACACAGTTTATTATAATCATTAAGTTTGATTTCACTGTCTTCCACGTATAGATTATTTTCCGTTAGTATCTGTTTTAATATTTCATGTAATTTTTTATTCTGTTCAACAAGCTCTAAATTAATTGGCAATATTTTTTCCGCATATTCAGTATAACGTGAATCAGTAATAAAAATAGTTTTATTCGCATTAAATACCATAAAGGCATTTGAACCTTTAAAACCAGTAAGGTATTGGATATTTTTCAGGTTAAATATAATATAGGGAAGTTTATTCATATCGAAAAGTCTATCTTTAAGCTTTAATATACGCTTATCATAATCCATTTTAATATCCATAATCATCTATCAACCCCTGTGCTGATGTTTTCTGCTCCGCAGTAATGTTACTCTGCAGAATTTGTTCTAGAACTTTTTTTGAGTAATTTTTCTTTCCCTGTTTATTAAACAATACAGCTAAATTGATTTTTGAATATACAGCAAAACTGTCCATATTATCAGTCTTCACATAACTCCAAAAATACTCAGCGTTATCTTCATTCGAGTACTGATGAAGAGACAGCAATCCCAAATAAAATAACACCTCATTTCTATAAGATATATCAGTTTTTCTGATTTTATACATGTTAAAATATGCGGACTTATTCCATTTTTTTTCCAGATAATATTTCCCTAAAAAGAAAAAATAGTAATCATAATCATTTTTATAATTTTCATTAATAGCCTGCCCGGTTTTCTTCAGATTATTAATATCATTTAATCCATAATAATACTCCAGCGACGCTAATAGAAAATCCCGAACATCCGGATCGGATTCTTTAGCAGCGGTCAAAATATTCAGTATCTCTTCAACTTTTCTGTTATCATTTTTTTTCAAGTATATAATGCCGGTCAGTGCGTTTTTTTTATTGTTAAGAGAATTATTTTTTATCTCATTAATTTTATCTACAGCAGTGGCATAATCCCCATCAACTATATACGCTCTTGCGATTTCAATTTTCGCGTAATCACTCATTGTATTTTTAGGATATGTCTTAATTATCTGGAAAAAATATTCCTTGGCTAAACCGCTCTGCCCCTTCTCAGCGTAATGTCTTCCAAAATTAAGCAGCCCTTCAATATATTCCTTGCTATCGTTCGGTATTTTATTTAAAATTGTTTTGGCTTTATCCGGATCACCGCGCTTTAAAAGAATTTTAATAAACGTGAGATTTTCCTCAGGAGGAAATTCCATATAACTTATTGAAGTATAGATGTTCGCAGCTGTTACATAATCACCCTTTTGATAATATGATTTTCCAAGAATAAATACAATATTCAACGCTATTTTTTTATCGAATTTATTAAAGTTCTCTATTTTTATGTTATTTATTATATAATCATAATTTCCTGTTTCATATTTAGAGTGAATAAATTGATAATAACTATATGGATCTATTCCACTGCCTTTAACCTTGAAATAATTATCATACTGAATGATCGCGTTATTATAATCTCTAAGATGATAGTATCTATCAGCTTCATTCTTATAAATTTCAGCAGCGTTATCAGATTTAGTAAAATTCACCGACAAAAATTCTTTGTATTTTTCAGAAGGTTTAGAGTTTATTTGTAAAAATTCGATATACGATGAAATTTCTTTATCAAGTCCAATATTATTAGAAAATCCGGCAATTAATGTGCTGGATATTTTCTCCGCTCCAGGAAAGTCCTTTCTTTTTTTACAGATCCCGAGTAAATACCTGTACGCACGGAATCTTTTTTCATGTTTGGTATTCTGTACATATTTTCTGAATAGTTTTTCTGCTTTATCCATTCTATCCGCATTATAATCATTTTGAGCATAATAATAATCAATTTCAGTTCTATAAATTGAAAACGGATAAACAGTATTTAATTTTTTAATATTCTCTGTAAACTTTTCGCTGTTGCCTTTTTTATAAAACATTACAGCCGTTAGAAAAATAATTTTATCAGCATCGCTATCATATGAATATTTTCCGGACATAAGAGTCAAAATATCAAAAGCCTTATCGTAACTTCCTATATTGATATACGACTCACATAATAAAAACAAAACATTTTTATATTCGGAAAAGTTTTCAAAATGCGCAGCTTTTTCAAGAAATTCGGCAGCCTTGACATAATTTTCCTCAGACATATAAATTCCGGATAGCTCAAGACCTATCTGAAATTTAAGTTCAATATCCTCTTCAGAATTATAGCTCTGCCCGAAAATCTTTTTTGCCTCATTAGTATTTTTTACAGTTATCAGTTTCGCGTATTGAAATTTCGCTCTATTTATATCCGGCGAAGTTTTATTCTGATTAATAAATAAAATCAGATATTTTTCAGCAGATGATGTATCACGCAACGCAATATATGATAAAGCAGCAATGAAATACGCTTCGCTAGTATTTTTATTGGAAAATTCACTTTTGGGAATTGAAACAAAAGCGGCAATAACAGAATCATGTTTACCAGTAATACCATAAATCTTCATAAGCAGAATATTTAATCGGCTGGCGAGATCTTGCGAAATATCCTTATTATCCAGCTCCTGTATAATCTGAAGCGATTTATCGTACTTTCCATTTTTATAATAAGTATCCGCCAGAATATATTTCAATTCATTTTTCAGGGATTTATCTTCCGCCTGTTTGTAGGCTTTATCTATTTCTATTATAGCCTCATCATAACGCGACTGAGACAAATACACTTCAGCAATTCGCTGATAAGCGACAACGATAAGTCGATTATCAGACGCACCGTTATTTTCCTTCAAAAATCTTTTATATTCCTCGATAGACTCAAGAACCAGCCCTTTTTTCAAAATAGATTCCGCTATCCAGAATCTGGAATCGCTGCGCATGGTATTATTGGACGAAATTAATAGAAAACGGTTAAACTCAAAAATTGCTGAATCATACTTTTTCTGCTCAAACGCTGAACGTGCCAGATAAAACCGCGCAAGTTCCTTGTAGTCATCATCCCTGTCTATAACTTTACGAAGCAACAACTCAGCAGAACGGAAATTACCGTTTTTAAATGATTCCATAGCCTGCTCGTAAAGTGTTGATGATTCAGTAAGCGCGTATAATCCTATTCCCGCTAAAAGTATGGCAATGACCGTTGAACTTATAATAATATTTTTTCTAAAAAATTTCAAATTAATCACATCTGTTCCGGAGCCGGAACTCCAAGCAAATTCAGCCCGTTTTTAAGAACTATCTTCACCGATTCACATAAAGCAAGATAGCTTTGTGTTTTATCAATTTCTTCCGAAAGTACACGATGCTCAGCATAAAACTTATGAAAAGACTGTGACAACCTCATTA
>CAYLTM010000120.1:1145-1601 GCA_964386495.1 uncultured Leptospirales bacterium | reverse complement strand
GATAATTTGTAATCCTATGCGGTTCTAGCGTTTGTGCCGCATCGCGGATTTCATCCGGGAATTTAATAACAAGCTTCAATAAATTATCTATAGCTTCACTATCAAAATATTTCACATCATATTTCATAATATCGTAGATCGCGTCCTTTTTCAATGACTCGCGGAAAATCGAGCAGATTCTCGCGTGAGCGTATTGCAGATAAAAAACAGGATTTTCCGAACTCTGCTTTTTTGCCAGTGATAGATCAAAATCCAGATGGCTGTCCATGGATCTCATTACAAAAAAGTATCGGGACACCGCGGAACCGACTTCTTCGAGAAGATCACTCATTGTAGAAAACCTTCCAAGACGTTTAGACATTTTCACGAGATTACCTTCCATGAGCAGATTAACCTGCTGCGCGATAAGTACTTTGAAACATGAAGGTGGAAAACCCATTGCTTTAATCGCACCCT
>CAYLTM010000120.1:0-1076 GCA_964386495.1 uncultured Leptospirales bacterium | reverse complement strand
ACACGGTCTTTATCATCACCGTAATCTGTGGATCTGAAAACCTGTTTACCTTCCTGTTCGTAGACGACACCCTTGCTTTTTATGAAATCTAAAACTGCTAATACAAGATTATTTTTGTGAAGATAGCTTTCTTTGAACCACTGCTGATATTTAACTCCAAAAGACTCCATAACAGATTTCTGACTGCCTAAAATGTAATCGATGGCTTTAACCGCGAAATATTCTATAATAGAGTCCTCATCTTTAAGCTCAGACACCTCAGTTGAAAAGTTTTCCTTTATATACAAGGCTATATCTTTAACATACTCACCCTGATATCCGTCTTCTGGAAATTCAACTGTTTCATTGTTGATCTCCCGATATCTAAAATACACAGATTTTCCGAATAAATTCACCTGATTACCATAGTCATTAACATAGAACTCTCTATCAACAGAGTCGCCAGCCGCTTCGAGAATATTTGCCAGCGTGTCACCTAAAGCCGCCGCACGTGCCGAAACAATATTCAACGGACCAGTCGGATTAGCGGACACGAACTCAAGGATAATTTTCAGGGGTGATTCTTTTTCACTGCGACCGTAATCACCACCTTGAACTATAACTGATGATAAATAGTTGCCAATGAAATCCCTGGATAAAAAAAGATTGATAAATCCCGGTTGTGCAATAGAAACACCATCGATAACACCATCAATATCTATATATTTCTTTATTTTTTCGCCTATCATCATCGGAGATTTTTTCAATACACGAGCTGATTCCATAGCTATTGACGAAGCGTAATCACCAAATTTTGTATCTTTCGGATATTCAATTTTCACTTCAGGAAAATTCTCAAAAACAATATCAGGAAATTCGCCATTTACTACAGCCTGTTTTAAGGCATCTTCTATAATTATTTTTACTTTATCTTTTATTAACACAATGTTTTACCTCTTCTTTGGGAAAAAATTCTATCTTTTTTATTTGTCAATAATAAAACGCTTGAAATTTTATTACAATAGGTATTTTCTGCTTAAGTTGTAAATTTTTAGGATTTTGGAGAAACTTATGAAAAAATTCTTTCGAGCCCATAA
>CAYLTM010000119.1:11736-12547 GCA_964386495.1 uncultured Leptospirales bacterium | reverse complement strand
TTTTTTTGATTTGTTTTGTATTATTTTATAAAATTTATCAATATCATTATTTGAATTAACAATAATTCTGCAACCAGCAATATCTTGCAGCTGTGTTAAACGAACAGGAAATCTATGCAATTTCTTAATTATTTGAGGCTTACGTTTTAATCTTTGAGCAATGTAATAATCTGTATTAAAATCGATAAGATATTCTTGTAATTTCAGATTTAATTCTGTAAGGGGTTGAAGATGTATTTTTCGATAACTATCCAGAATAGTATCTGCTTTAATAAAAGAATCTAAGTTACTATCTGTTGGGATCTCTAAAAGTATTTTGCCAGCTTTATCAATTTGAGTTTTAGTTATTTCCATATAATTATTTTCCTATATTAAAAATAGCTGTCACCTAACGTTTCCAGGGCGATCCGATGTTGTCCGACCTTACAAAACCAAGATAAATATACCCACTAAACTCTTTCAAGCAAAATAAACAATTCGCCAAAACTAAGACATGGCAATAATGAATGCCCTGTCTTGAGCCTGTAGGAAAAGCTAAAATGATATGAAAGTACTATTTCAGATACGTAGAGAATCAAATTCATCATAACATATTTTCTTTCAATCGCAGTTGTATAAGTTCTGTTATCAAAAATATAATAAATAGCATATTCATATGTTCCGGGTTCTATTTGTTTTCAAATTGATATTGGGATCATTACTCCCTGACATCGATCAATATTTTTAATTTTGCCAATTAATTTGCCATCAATATGACCTTTTTCTACAGTCTCTTTATATGCAGTGCCCGGCTTCTTCGTTTTCACTTTCG
>CAYLTM010000119.1:5308-11726 GCA_964386495.1 uncultured Leptospirales bacterium | reverse complement strand
GTACACGGATGTACTTTTCGAAACATCGGCCTTTATCCTATTGGAATAAAACCATATCGACCTTCTTTTATATTTCTAGTAAAATGTATATGTTTAACATTTTTTTCCAGATTCCTGGGAAACTCTTCATTTTCAATTACAATAAACTGCGTATCTGCCGGGATAGATTCTAGTGATTTATAAAACTCTCTTGCCATATCTTCTGTAATAGCTTCGTTCTTTGGAGTATCAGGTTTTCTATATGTAACAAGTGGAGAGTCTATTAAGCTAAAACCTAGCTTATTATTTTTTTCTATAGTTTCAAGATTTAATGATAATAAGAATGATGCAAATGTAATTGCTCTAAATCCTTTACCAGCCAATTTTCTATCTTCTCCAGAAATTATAAAATCCATTTCCTTTTCATAAAAAGCTACGCTCGAGATTTGTGGATAACCCCAGTCTTTTAGTAATTGATACATTTTCTTTAAAATTGGATCCATCAAACTAGCTGTAATTGAATTAAATTCTCTGTTTTTAGAGGGGGCTTTTTCCACAAATTGCTCTATCAAGAATTTTTGTTTTTCAAGATTATCAAGTCTATTTAATATTTCTAATTCTGATTTTAATTCATATTTTTGTTTTTGAATAACTGAAAACTGCTCATTAATTATATCCAACTTATCCTTTATATTTGTTGAATTTACTAAATCAATAATGCTCTTTGATAATGAAGCTTTTTTTTCTTCTATTTCTTTTAGTTCAGTATCAAAGTTTTCTTGTGCTTTTTTAAGCTCTTGAAGAAGATCATCAATTTTTCCTTTTTCAATATTTGCACATTGTTCTATTTCATTAATTTTATCAATGGATGGTTTTTCTATAGAGGATAAGCATGTTGGACATCGGTATGTATCTTTTTGCATAAGTGCAAGGCTTGTTTCTATTGTTGATGATAATCGTTTTTTATCTGATGCATATTGCTTTTCCAAAATTTTAGAATTTTCACTCAATAATGTAAGTTCATTCTTTCTTTTTGCATAATTTTCATCTTCAAGCATAAGTTCTTTTTTTTTGTTATCGATTTTTTGAAACTCTACAATAAGAATTTCTCTGTAATCTTTTATTTTTTCAAGTTGTTGTTCTTTTTCTTCAATGCTTTTCTCAATTCCATCTTTACTTATATTTTTGTCCATTTTACTTTTTTCAACACCTATTAATTCAATAAGCATTTCTATCCGACCTTTTCTATTGGCCAATGTTTTCTCGCTAACGGATTCAATGATTTTTGAATCATCTAAACCAGACAGAAGAAAACGCATAACACTCTGTTCAACTGTTTTTGAAAGATATTGGCCTGTTAAAAAAGGAGAATCTTTTGTTGGTACTCTTAATTCATTAACTAAATTTAAAATTCGTAAATCTCTAAATGATAATTCTCTTGTCTTCCCTGAAGAATTTAGTCTTACCTTATTGCCTTCGATACCACATAATTTTAATAAAAAATATGACAATGTATCTTTGTTTCCAGGAGAATGATCTCTTTTTAGAACATCAAAAGTAGTTTCAATTGATATTTCATCAATGGAACAATTGAATTTATGAAAATCGCCAGCGTCAAAATCTGTTTTTAAAGTATATTTGTTTCCGTTATAATCTTTTATTTCTAGAAAGATAGTATCATATCCAATAGATTCTTTTATACGACGATCTAATTTTGTTGATCCAAGCATATATTCAATTGTTTCAAAAATAAAAGTTTTTCCTGTATTGGAAGGACCAGAAATAACATTTGCACCTTGTTGAAACGTTATCGTAGCATTTATTTTGTTAAGTCCAGTTAATCTTAATTCTGTTAAATAAAATCCACTCATGATTATTCCTTAATAAATTCAACTGAAAAAGCAATATCTTGCTTTTTAGATTCGCTAGACTCATTAACTAAATTTATCAGCATTTTCAAATTGTATTTTATAAAATTATCGGAAATCCATTTAGCACGATCAAAAAGTTTTATTGTATACTCTTCATTTAAATCATCAACAAAAGGTTGCGCGTCTTCTGTTACCGTATATTCAATTCCATTTTTACTGTAAATAATTTTAATTAAACCTTTAAATGCGAAAAGCAGTATTCCTTTATTAATCAAGTCTCTTCTTATATAAATTTCTTCTTTTCGATAAGGTACAGGAGCATGTAGGCTTTTCAAGTTTGAATTAAAATCACCTGAATGAACTAACAAATAATCTAAATAAATTAACTTATTTATGTCACAACTACTCGGAAATATATTTAGCAAAATTACAAGAGTTCTTAAGCCATATTCAATTTCATTGTTAAATGCATTATTAATTTTACTTTTTCTCATAATTCAACCAATTCAATTCATTTTCATTTGATAAATGATGGCAAATGCCAACACGGTCATTGCTGTCACTACATAAGCTAATTGGATTAGACAAAATGGACATTCGTCTTGCTTCTTTTTCTACTTCTTTGACACATTTATAACCATTTTCATGGTTATCCTCTGAAATATCAATTACACCGCTAAGGATTTCATCCTTAAACGCTTTAAACACTCTTATATCTATCTTATCCCTTGAAAACTGTTTTAATTGTTCTGCTTGATGGAAACTCTCTCTTGCTCTATTTAGATGTCCTAAATAACGGGAATCTTTTGGTAAAGCATCGACAGAATGAAATTTCGTTTCTGTTTCATCTCCGTATGCATCTAACAAATTATTAATGTAATTTAATTCATTTGATTTAATTTCTTTTGGCACAGGGTAAATTTCTGGTCGGGAAGGAAGCCCTGTCCCAAACCTTTTTGCATGATTAGCGGGATTTCCGTTCATGTGTTCAGTAATAATTGTTAAAGGACTTATTTTTTCTAAAATAGAAAAATCAAAATCTTTAACATAATTGAGCAAGTCTCCTTCTAATTCAACATCAAAATTAGTGATACCCTTTTTACATTTCTTATTCCAGTTCTCAATAAGTTGTGCATTTATTTTATTTGAGTTTCTAATCAAATCTGAAAGTGTTGTACCCACTCCAAATGGAGCAACAAAATAATATTTACGTGGGATAGGAAATTCTTTATTAAATGTATAAAAACATAGTTTGCCTAATTCTATCCAAATATCACCTGGATAAAGTGAATGGTCATAATGTTTACATTGATAATTGTCCCAAATATAAGTTCCTCCACCTTTACTAACAATACCGATAAGATCTCTTCCTTGGTCAACAGCCCCACCTAAATTCTCAACCTCGATATATTCCTTACCTTTCACAGTAAGCCATTCCTCAATAAACTCTTCCCATTCTTTAGTATCATAGAGTCTTATTTGTTTTATTGCCGGAAATTGTTTCCCTGTAAAAAATTTAGTGATATTTTCTGACAATTAACACCTCCTTTCCGAAGCCATACCCATTATGTTAAGCAACGGCAACATTTTTTTTGATTTATCATAAAAAATTTCATCTTTCCATAATTTAAAATAATTTTAATCCATTTGTTAGATAAAGCTCTCACAGAAACTGAATGGTTTTTTCCTCTTGATCGCTGCTTATCATAATACTCCCTCGCCCAACTAGAAAATTGCAAAGTAGCAAAAGCAAATTTATACAAAATTGCTCTTGCCGATTTATTACATGCTTTCCGCATTATAACTTTGTGATACTGTCCGCTTTGATAATTATTCGGGGCTGTTCCAAATAAGCATTGTACACCATTATAATCGTTGAACCTATCTTTATTATCACCAAATAGAGCAAGCATCTTACACGCTAAAATATTACCGGCACCTGGTAGTGATTTGAAAACTTCACCCAATCTGTGTGTGTCAGTAATTATAGTCATTTCAATTTCAATTTTTTTCAGCTTTTCATTGAGCACAATCAATAATTCACAAAGACATTCTGCATCTATTCTATATCCAAATATAACATCATCTGAAATTAGCTGATTATATTTTCTGATTTTTAGAATTACTTTATCAATATAATTCAGTCGTTTATACCCATTTATTTTTAAAAATTCTATAATTTCTTCATCCGATGCAGCATGTAACTCAGCATAAGTTGGATATTTTATGAGCATTTTGGGTTGAACTGTACAGCCAAAGTCACCTAAAAGAGCATCTTGCAAAGGAAAATATTGTCTTACAGCAAAATGAAGCTTATTAAGATGTCTTGCTTTATTTTGAGTTAGGCGAGTATGGATTATTGAAAGATTTTTTAACTTTTCGATTTCATGCGAATTATAAACCAACTCCCGTGTGTATTTTTTATTACCTCTCAAATACTCCGCAATTGCTACTGCGTCAATATCATCATTTTTATTTCCGGATACTTTTAGCGTTTCTTTAAAACGTTTAACTTTTAAAGGATTCAAAGAATACAGTTTATACTCGTGTTCGTGAAGATAATCAACAAGCGGACCATGAGGCAATTCAAAGCCAATTTTGCCGTCTTTAATTATTTTAAGCTTCTTATCAAGCTCCTCGAATCCGTTAAAATCATTTGTCACTGTGAAAGATAAATTAAGAATACCGTTATCGTCTATTACTCGCACCTTGTGATCCCGAGATGAGTTATCGATGCCAATGTAATGTTGCATAATACCACCTCCATTATTAAAATAGTTTCTTCTGCTGCACCCTTATATTGGTTTTTAACGGATGTATTGCAACGCAAATCCCACAAAAAATATTTTAAGAGATCTATGTGCTTTCAAGATTAAATTATTTTCCTGAAGCTTTAGCTGCATTTTCAATCCAGGTCCCCATATTTTTATATCCATCATCACTATTCCAATCATAAGTTTTATAAAGCGATGAAAGAAATATTATTTTATTTTCTTTAGTTATATATAATTCATCAAATGGATTTTTACCTTTTGAACTTGTTTTATGATCTTTGTCTTTTATAGTATGAATATAGATACCTAGCATACCATTGCCTTTTTGATAACTGGCTTTTATTTCATAATTAATCCATTTTTTACCGGCAGTATCTTCACCAATCAGGACTACCGTAACTGATGTACCTTTTAACTGTTCATCAATCCATTTCTCAATTGCTGAATCAGTTTTCTTTTTAACTTCTTCCCATTCTGCTGAATCAAAAAAACCCGCAGCAGTACGGTCTTGTGTAACCCAACTATTGCGGACAATACTTGCACGCCAATTGTCCTTTTTGTATCTAAAACTAAAAAATGTTTTTCTTGCCATTTATAATATCTCCTGTAGTAAATTAATCGCCTTAATTAAGTTATTTATAATATCAGTATCACTTAATGATGGATCACCTAAACTTATAACAGCATTTCGCAATTCATCATTTTTCGGGAAGTATTCATCCATATTTGAAGTCACTTTGTCCCATAAATTTTTAGAGGCAGAACCTGTGCAACCTACAGGCAAAACTTTAATACCTAAACTAATTGCGATTCCAAACTCCTGAATGAGACCGTCAGAATCGACTTTTTTATTCCCAAAAAGGAATATAGCGATACCGGCTTTTGAAATCATATCCTCACGATATTGTTGCCACAGTATTTTTCTTTGATTTGAATCTGATATATTCTGGGGAAATGGTCTCAATATTAAATAATCATCAAGATGTAATTTTTTATTCGAGTAAATTTTGGATAATACGCCATTAATTACCGAACTACCCACACCCAGACCAAAACCGGAAATAATACTATAGCGAGAAGAAGCAAGTTTATTTGCCAAATTATATATCATATTATTTGCCCTGAGTTCACCAAACGGCTCATAATTAACAGCAGCACCAGATATAAATATATTTCGTCTTTGAAGTTTTGACTGTATTAACATTAATATGTCAGTAATATCTTGGTATTCATCCACTAATAATGCCTGAATGCTATATCTCTTTAAATCTTTAATTTTTAAATTCTGCTTAATCGTAGCATATTCAAAATTATTATTATTCTCAAAATCAGTTCTTTTTATTTCTTTAAAAAAGCAGTAATGATCTCTTTTATTGTTGCCCAGAAGAATTCTTATTCTGCTAAGAATATATTCAAGATTGGGATCTTCAAAACTAAAACCAATGAACAAGAAGGTTTTAGAAACCAGATCACCTTGCAAAGCAGTTGTAAATAATTGTCTTTTTTCATTATAGCTTTCATAATCATCTTTTGTTAACACTGCTTCATGCGCTAACGAAATGTCACCATGCATTTTATATATTATTGCATCTCTTCTTGGTACATTTATAGCAAGATTTTCTACACATCTTTTTACATCAATTGTTTTACCAGCACTTTCAAGGGATTTCTCAATCAAGGCATCATAATTAGTAGTCCAATATGTTTCTATTGTCATCGACGCCAATATTTTATGATTATCCGTGAGAACCGCATCTCTAGTAAACTCATCAATTAATTTATCATTAATACTAC
>CAYLTM010000119.1:1920-5274 GCA_964386495.1 uncultured Leptospirales bacterium | reverse complement strand
TTGTGCTAGTGAAACTAAATCATCCTCTCTGTTAATATCTAAACCTAGCTCATCTGCAATATCAGTTAATAGCTCTTTCCAATTCATATAACCTGACGCTTTTGATAAACCAGCACCTGCAAATATGGCAGCATTTTCATTGAGAACTTCTTTGAAAAATTTGTTTGCAAAATTAGTTAATTCTTTTTTCATATTGTACCTACTTAACTTTCTATCCATTGTTTTAATGAGACAAGATTTCTCGAACCATTTTTAGATGGAGAAAAAACATAATAACCTTCAGGAATTGTCTTGCCATTTGAATATTTATTATTTCCATTTTCATACTCAATAGTGTGATATAACTGCATATATTCATTACCACTCCAATGTCTATTATTTTCCTTCAAAGGAAATAATGTAAGCTTGTTACTACCAACCTTTTGGGCATCTCAATAACGTAATTCCCAATTACACTTCAGTTTTATCAGAATGTTTATGGGACAAAAAAACAGTATTCTGAGCATGAGCAGCATGGCGTTCGGAAAAATCCCTTCGTGCTTTAAGCATTGAAATAGAATGCCACTGTAATTCAGATTTCGATATTATTCCCATAAATCCACCTTATATATTCTACCAATTTACATTTCAATCATCATAATCAAAACACCATTTATCTTATCCATGCAAAAAAAATGTCACTCAAACCTGATTGCAAATATTAAATTTTATATTGTTCCAGGTGCAATTACTATACATATTTTTTTATATATGAGATCTATTTTTGGTAACTTATACACATATTCAACTTTGCCCTGATTATATAGAGGTTTACAGAATTCCGGATTATTTGAAATCTTTGACTTATCTTCAGCATATAATGGAGTATTGTTAAAAATTATTTTTGCCAATTTATAATTGACTGGATTTGAATCCCATTTATTCGGTATGAAATTATCTTTGTTATTTACTTCTAATATTAGATATTTAAAATTTTTCAGATTAACTGTGCCGTAAAAAGTTATGGCTAAATCAAAATCGGTATAATATTTTTCACCCTTTGCTGATACTTTTAGCATCGGATGTTTTTTTACATTCATATTAAAATTTTTAAAGGTACTCGAATACTTTTCATAAAAATCCCAGTTTGGATGATCAAACCTTAGGTAATTCTCATCCACAAGAGAAACCAGAGAGACCCTGTTTCTCAGTTTTTTAATAAAATCTGCATCAGTGGTATTATCTATATATTCGGTAGCTTCAGTAATATCTACATTAACTTGATTTGCATTACTATCAATATCTTCAAATAGTTTTGAAAAATCAAAAGGATATTCCATTTTCTTAATACCATAGCAATTTTCAAATTTCACAACAAATTTTTTCATATGTTCAGCCTCCTATTTCCTTCATGATTTTACATACTGCAAGGGAATGGTGTACCTGGATTTTTTTTCCCAGTCGCTTTTATACCATGAATATTTGATAATTTTATAGTACGAAGGCCACTTTTTAAGAAATCATAATAATATAAAACTTCATTTTTAATTTCATACGGAAAACCTTCTCTATTTACAATCACTCCATCTTTTTCACTATAATAAGAAAAAATTACAGTCATATTATTACGGCCTTCATTCGTAGCAATTTCAATATAATTCATATTACTCCTCCGGTTTATTTTTTAATACAAACATGTTTTCCGGCAAGGATGCCGGAAAAATTTAATAAAAACCTCGGTCCGGCAAAATTTCATATAACTCTTTTTATTTGTTGAAAACGAGATACTTAATTAATAACTATTATTACGATCTAAAAAAATTAATATCCACTATATCGAACATTCGCCAAGTTTGACCTTTCTTATATAATTTTCCTTTTATCTCCAGCGTACGTCCATCACCATGTGCTTCATATGCTTTTTTATATTGCTCCTTGTTCAGTTCTAATTTTACTTCAATATTGTGATTATCGTAACAATGCTTAATGATTGCTATACGAGGAAAATTTTCATCACTAAATGGACTTTTATTTGAATGAAGAGTAATAATCTTACCAATAATATTTTCCGTGAATGGTTCAATTTTTTTTAAATCATTTGAAGCTTCTTTAATCATTTCATATGATTCATCATATAATGTTATACCCTTGAAAGAAGCTAGATTATTACTTGGTATTATTTGATTACTCCAATGAAACGAAAATTCAACTTTTTTTGATTTTTCAAGAGATATATCTATTATAGCATCAAGCATTTTTGAATTAAAACCGGTTTCAAAATTATTTACAATAATTGAAATATCATTTTCTTCAATTGCATTTTTTATTAAAAAAAACCCAGTAGCGATTCTTTCCATTACTTTTCGTTCAAATGGAATTTGTGGGACTGATTGCGACTCAAATAAATCACCTTGGTTAATCTCATTTTCTTTTGTAATAATTGGTGAATTAATTGTAAAACCAAAACTTCCTTCAAAAGTATGCCCAAATTGACATTGATTAGAATGTTTAATACCAATTGTTGTTGGTTTGTCAAAAAAGGGACGAGCGTATTCTTCAGAACAAGCACCATATGTAAACAATCTTTTTAATGCATCAATTTCAATTGCTGCAACATCTAATGGGATTGAGTATTTATAGTCGCCTGGATTTATAATTCTCATTCTCAATATATCATTATTTATTGTCGTTAAAGTATCAATTAATAATGATGGATCCATTTCTTTAATATGTGATATTAAAGAAATCAAATCAGCAATACGATCATAATAATCAATATTTTCTTCTGAATTTGGAATAAAAAACGTAATATGCTTTCCAGAATCTAATTTTGGTCCGACATACAAAGAATATTTTTTGTTTTCTTCTGATAGTTCCCAATTTTCATTATTTAGAAATGTTTTAATATCTTTGATATTGAACTTAGACAGATCTTTTTTTGAAGGACAATATGATTTCATTAAACAACTGCCTTCCTCGATGAATTAGCAATTACAGTTACAGCCTGCGAGTTAAAAATATTTGTTATTGGAATGTGCAATCTTTTTGATTCTTGATTTTTAGTAATTTCACCTGTAATTAAATAATAATAACAACATTCTTTTAAAACCAATTGGGAGGAATGTACAGATAACCAATTTATTTTTTCTTTAGGTAAACATAAGAGAACGAGATAACACGGTAAAGAGGCATGGTTATTTCTATAAATTATTTTATTATAGGATTCAGAATCAATATCGTATAATACAACATTATTCTTTATAGACCAATTTATCGTTGATTTCAATTGACAATCAAATGCAGCTCCCATATCCATAAGTTTACCAGAAAGACTATCAATTATATTGACAGAACCATCAACACCATAATCTTTCG
>CAYLTM010000119.1:0-1910 GCA_964386495.1 uncultured Leptospirales bacterium | reverse complement strand
TTCGATCTGATATTATACGTATGACCCGAATAGGAAACTACGGCATTTACATAAGATATGGAAAGCGATTCTTCCAGGTGTTGATCACTTATCATAATATAATTCCTCAAAATAACAGGTAATAATAATTAAAATAAATGTAATCATTTTCAAATAGATAGTTACCCTTTTTTTATTATCTTTTCTTTTATAAAATATACTAGCACTTTTACACCTAACATTTCCGGGACAACCCATGATCGCCAACATCAGCGAAACAAGTTTACTTAAAACATTAAAATTATTGCAACAATAAAATTCATCACAAAATTATTAATGACGACAATTAATGAAAGTAGTACTACAATATAATCGGTTTCCGCGTGTTAAATACAAAATTCAGTATCTTTTATTAGTTTTTAAGCAAAACACTATATTGTGCTTAAATTCTTAAGAATAAATTATGAGTATTATTTTTACCTATAAAATAGATAATTACACAGTTAATTGTTTTCTTACTAGTTTTTCAGTATGTCGATTAATACATATATTCTAATTATCATTATCGTAAGGTAGTGTAACAAATCTTTCGCAAAATTGAAATTGAAGGGTTCTCCCCCAGACCGTAATATGGTTTTGGGAAATCAAAATACAGGGAGGAGAACCTATGAACAAAAGTACAACAAAAGCCAATGGCAGGCAAGGAAAAATTATTAAAATTGACGAGGATCAGATCCAGGATCGGATCAGTGCCCTCGTAAAAGGAACCATCGAGGACACAATTAATGCCCTTCTCGATGCGGAGGCAGATGAACTGATCAACGCTGGCAAATATGAGCGGACTACGGAACGACAAGGATACCGATCAGGATCATACTCCCGAAAGCTCCAAACAATGGGTGGTGAGGTGACAGTAAAAATGCCAAAGCTCAAAAAGCTGACTTTTGAAACCGCGATCATCGAACGTTACCGTTCACGCCAAATATCGGTTGAAGAAGCAATCGTCGAAATGTATCTCGCCGGTGTTTCTGTCCGTCGGGTGGAAGATATCACGGAAGCACTTTGGGGATCACGTGTTTCTGCGGGAACAGTAAGCCGGTTAAACCAGAAAGCTTATGGAAAAATTGAAGAATGGCGAAATCAACCGATTGAAGGAGAGCATCCATATGTCTTTGTAGACGGCATTTACCTCAAACGGTCATGGGGCGGTGAAGTAAGGAATATAGCTGTTTTGGTCGCAATAGGCGTTAATACAGAGGGATTTTGCGAGATTTTGGGTCTTGCAGAAGGTTCACGCGAAGATAAGGAAAGCTGGCGTAACTTTTTTCGTTATCTTACCGGTCGTGGTCTGAAAGGAGTCAACTTGGTTGTCTCCGACAAAGCTGGTGGGGCTGTCGAAGCTATCTGTGAATTTTTCCCATCATCAGTTTGGCAGCGGTGTATGGTTCATTTTTATCGAAATGTATTTACGAAAGTTCCGTTTAATAAGATAGCTGAAGTGTCCGATATGCTAAAAGCGATTCATGCACAGGAGAACCGGATTGAGGCACAAAAAAAAGCTGCCGGGGTAGTCCAACGATTGAAAGAAATGAAATTAAAAGATGCCGCGCGTATTGTTGAAGAAGGTATTGATGAGACATTGACTTATTACAGTTTTCCATCATCGCATCGTCGGAGGATAAGAACTAATAATCGTCTGGAGCGTCTTTTGAAAGAAATTCGTCGGAGAACCCGCGTGATCGGAGCGTTTCCTGACGGTCAGTCGGCATTGATGCTGGCTTGCGATTGGGCAAGGCATGTCGCGAGTAAAAACTGAAGTTCTCGTATGTATCTCAACATGAATTTAATAAAAGATCTTGACATGAATGAGATGATGGCGTAACTATTTCGAGAATCCTTCAATGAATTTGCGAAAGAATTAATACGTTATC
>CAYLTM010000118.1:8616-12550 GCA_964386495.1 uncultured Leptospirales bacterium | reverse complement strand
CGGTTTCTGAACTCATTTGATTTAGAGGCAAACGGATTATCGGGTATTTTTTCCAGTCGTAATCTTTATCGTAAATATAAAGACCTTTGAAAAGTTCCTTTTCTCCGAGAAAAATAGATTCAAGCGTCGAAAGCGTCAACGATTTCCCAAAGCGGCGTGGACGGGACAGGAAGAACTGACCTTTTGGCTTTAAAACAAGCTGAAAAATTTCTTCAGTTTTATCCACGTACATACAATTTTCATTAATAATATCGCGAAAAGTATATATACTTGTACTTAGCTGTTTTCTCATCCATGTCTCCTGAAAATATTTCATATAACGATTATTGTTTTACCAAATATTATAGGATTTGTCAACTAATAATAATTTCATGCTATCTCTACCAGTCCAATTCCTTTTTTTCAAAAAATTTGTGTTGCAATTATTGAATCTGAATAATATTAAAGGATTAATCTTCATATTGATATACAGCATGAGGTTCCATAATGGATATTTTATCAGACCTGTATAATAATCTTTATCATAATTTCTTTTCCGTATGCTCATTAATTCCAGTGGCATTTAATGGGATTATGGCTATGATATTTTTCAAAGTAAAAAATAAATCCAAATCAACAATAATATACGCGATAGTACTTACCGGCATGAGTATATTTTTTCTCGGTTATTTCATATCAGCTTTTGTTTATCATCCACTTGCGGCATATCATAGATTAATCACAATGGCAAGTGTTTACGCCAGTGAAATAGCTTTTATTCTATTTTTCTTTTACTTCCCTAATGAAAGAAACACGTTCTTTGCAAAAATATTTGGTATAATATTAATTATAATAGCCGCCTTGCTTTATACAACATTCATACTTGGTCATATTTTGAAGCAAAAAATAATCTACAACTTTGAAAATCACACATACGACTTTGCTGTTGGACAAATAGATCAGCTACTTGCAATGTCCGTGTTACTGCTGCTGTTTATATTTTTATTTACCGGTCTATGGCGATTTTTCGTAACTAAAGATAAAGAACGCTGGGCAGTATTATCTTTCGCGATAGTAATTTTCATTGGAATTTTTATTCCAGCGGTTTCTAATGTTCTAAGCAAAAGCGGTATAGTCACAAGGGGATTTTTTCAGGTCTCGCAGGATCTTTCTAATTTAACCGCGTATTTTTTCGCTTCAATAATTTTTATTAATGCCACAACAGACCGCACTTCATTCATGACTAAAATTATCGCTATTACTTTCGCGACGTTTTTGATAGTTTTTCAAGGGGTAAGTTATTTCGGATTAAAAGACCAGGAAAAGGCATTCGATTTAATTAAGATCAAAGACACCTCTCTGGCAATTTATAATAATTATAGACCCGATGAGTTAAGTTATCTTCTATCATATTCTATTGATACAAGTGAATTTTCCTATTTGTATAAAAAATCAGGTGATGTTGACGGTATTGATAAAAACAGTATCCGTGCGATTATGATAAATTCAGCGATTTTCGAAAAATACCGTTCATTGACAGGGAGCGTTTCCTATGAAGAAACCGAATCTATTTTCAAAATTGGCAATAAATTTACCAGCGGTTACAAAGATGCAATGCTTGGAATTTATTCCGGTAGCGGTAAGGTTCTTTCAAAAAATGATGTCACAGACGCGATAAAAAAGCTCGATGCATATTCATTGTATTGTTATAAGAAGGTTGATTCTTATCCAGACGGAAAGGTTCGATACAATGCTGTTAAATTTTTCACAAGATATAATAAACCGTTATTCAATCCAATGAAGAAAGTTATTCTAGATCATATTGCCGCTTCCAATGCTGACGATAATACTCTTCGCAGCGAGCTTTTAAGTTTTCTCGCCCCTATGAAACCCGCAGGTACGCATTTTTTCAAGGAAGGTTATAACTACAAAGGATATATTTCCTATATTGAAATTAATTTTAAAGATAGAACTATTTACGAGGCGGGATATGACTATGTGCATTACCGCAGATTTCTTCATCCATCGGCATCAATACTCATATTTATTTTAGCGGGTATAATTACAATGATTCTTATCGGTTTCAAATATTTTTTTCTCGGCGCGATTATTAAACCCTTGAACAAACTGCAAAAAGGAATCGACGATGTGCAGAACGGTAATCTTAATGTTATAATTCCAATATCTGTCGAAGATGAAATTGGGTTTATTACAAGAAACTTTAACACGATGGTGGAAAACACAAGAGACTACATAGTTAAAATAGTTGACTCCGAAAAGCAGATAAAAGAGTACAATGAGCACCTGGAAGAAATGGTTGAAGAACGCACAAAAAAACTTGTTGAGTCTGAAAAAATGGCAGCTCTCGGGAACCTGGTCGCTTCAGTCGCACATGAAATCAACACACCAGTAGGAACAAGCATAACTGCCGCAACTCACTTGAAAAAATTTACAAATGACTTTGTAATGAATTATGAATCCGGAAAAATAACTAGAGCGGATTTTAAAATTTTTACAGATACCTGTATAGATACTTCCGATTTGATTTATTCCGCTTTGAATAAAGCCGGCAACCTTATTACCAGTTTCAAACGTCTTGCTGTAGACCAAACTGATGAGGTAAGAAGAATTTTCAATGTTCAAGAATACTTCAGTGAAATTCTCAGAAGTCTGCAGCCGAATATAAAAGAAAAGGCTATTAATTTTAATTTTCATTGCGACATCAATTTAAAAATTAATAATTATCCAGGATTATTTTTCCAGATAATTTCAAACCTTGTGACTAATTCAATCATTCATGGGTTTGAAAATTCTAATAATGGAACTATCAAAATTGATGTTATTGAAGAAAACAGTGAGGTTTTACTACTATATTCTGATAACGGGAAAGGCATCCCTCAAAATATAATTGAACACATGTACGATCCTTTTTTTACAACAAAAAGAAATTTAGGCTGCACCGGCCTTGGAATGAATATCGTTTACAACATTGTTGTCAAACGGCTAGGCGGTACAATTAGTCTGCATAGCACTGTTCTAAATGGATTCAGCCTGAAAATAGTTTTTCCAAAGTGATAAGAAACTATCAACAGAAATATCGGAAATGTATATAGAAAAACGGTGTCAGAGCAAATTTTTATTTACATTATGTCGCATAGCAGATAAAGGTGTCAGAGTAGTTACGTTCTTTCAGGGCAATTAAATGAAAAGATTTGACAAAATCGTTCGATAAAACATTGATTGTTGATATTCCATAATCCAAAGATAATTTTCGGAGAATCCAATTGAGAGAACTCAAAATATTCATAGTTGATGACCATCCGATTGTTATTAAAGGTTTGCGTGAAATTATCAACATTGAAAAAGATATGTTTGTTGTCGGTGATTCTCAAACATTTAAAGAATCACTTATAAAAATCGCTGAGCTTAAACCTGATATCGCGATAGTTGATATCATCCTTGATGGCGAATCCAATGGTATTGAACTTGTCCGTTCGCTAAAAGCCAAATATCCTGATATCAAAACTATTGTCCTATCCATGTACGATGAAGCTCTTTATGCTGAACACGCGATTAAAGCGGGAGCCCGCGGTTATGTAATGAAAAAAGAGGTTGCCGAAAAAATTATAACAGCGATAAGAAAAGCTTTCATCGGAGGAATATATCTTAGCGAAGCGATATCGGATAAAATTCTTAATAAAGCGTTAAATCCTACCTCTCGCAAAAATTCCGATTTAAGCATACTGGGTTGCAGAGAATTCGAAGTTTTTCAATATATTGGAAACGGGTTAACAACAAAAGAAATTTCCAAGAGACTTGAAATCACCAGTAACACTGTTGAAAGCCACAAAAAAAACATCCGAAAAAAACTCGACATAAAAAATTCCGTTGAGTTAACAAAATATGCTATACATTGGACGGTAATGAAAAATAATATATGAATAACGATACAGTA
>CAYLTM010000118.1:0-8606 GCA_964386495.1 uncultured Leptospirales bacterium | reverse complement strand
AAAAACACTTTTAACAAAATTGGATAATGAAGCTGATGATTTTTCTGTAACATTGTCCGGAAAATCCAGTAAAAAAGTAGATGGATTATATAAACCTGATACTAAAGAGATTATTCTTCATAATGGGAATTTTCAAACAGACAATGAATTAATCTACACAGCCATTCATGAATTTGCTCATCATGTACAGTTCACCAAAGCTATGGGACAAACAACTTCGCGTGCACATACCATCCAGTTTTGGAGTATTTTTCACAAACTTCTATATAAGGCAGAAGAACTCGGAATTTATGAAAACATTTTTGTGGTTGAAAAAGAATTTGTCGATCTGACAGTAAAGATTAAAGAGGCGTTTCTTTATGTAAACGGTCAGCAGTTTAAGGAGTTCGGCAAATTGCTTATCAGTGCGGTAGAGCTTTGCCGAAAATTTAATACAAGTTATGAGGACTATTTTGACAGGATTCTTGGTATTCAAAGGAATGAAGCTAAAACATTAATGAAAACTTATTCGTATAATGTTGATCCAAGTCTTAGTTACGAGACCATGAAGGCTGTTACTAAAATTAAGGATCCTGAAAAAAGAGAGGAAGTGCAGAATGCTTTTTTAAGTGGTAATAGTTATGAAATGGTTAAATCAGATTTTTTAATGAAACCAAAAATTCTTCCCGATGAAAAAGATGAAAAAATGGATATGCTTGAGGATGAAAAACATAAAATTCTTGTCACTATTAGTAAACTTCAAAACAAACTTAAGGATATTGAAAAAAAGATTAGCGACATTAAAGGAAATTATTAATGTTCGATTCTATTAGAATATTTTTTTACAAATCAATGATGACCGCTAATAACGGCGAGTCGTTTATCCGTGCGGCACAATCGATTTCAAAAATCAGATCTAAGGAGAGTGCAAATGCTCTAATGGATATTTTTTTTACTAGAAGCGATCTGCGTTTTGCAGAATATCTTGCTCTAATAAAAGCTATGATCTCTATGGGAGAAATGATTCTTGACAAGCTTATTAGTAGTGCTACTGATCCTGATGGTAAAATCCGCCCATCAATTATTAAGGCGCTTGGAGAAATTGGCGGCGAGAAGACTTCAATGTTTCTAAAAGATATCTATTCTAAAAATGATCTTCCGATAATAGCACAGGCTATGGGAAAAATTCATTCAAACAGTTCACTGGATATTCTTATCAATCACGCTCTTGATAATTCATCTTTCAGCCGAATTGAAGCTATCGAGGCTCTTGGTTATTATAATTCTGAAAAATCTGTTGAAACGTTGATTAATCTTCTTTATGATAATAACAGATTGATTCGCAAATATGCTTGTGGTTCACTAAAGGCGCTTGGCTGGTTTCCATTTTATCAGCGGGATAAAATGATGACGGCAATAATTCAAGAAAATTGGGCAGCCGTTAATAATCTTTCATATAGTAATATAGATATCATCGATATAATATTTCATGGAGACAACAGTTCCGACATTTTTAATATTCTCGAAAATGTAAACTACAAGGATTCCATGCTGATAGATCATGTTGTGAGAAAAGCTCTTCTATCAGATATACCTTTCGTTAAAATTAAAACAATGAAGATTATTTCTGAAAAACTGGCTGATATCGATTATTCGCTGGTTATCGATTTGCTGATTGATTCGGAAAAAGATGTTCGAGAGGAAGCTGAAAAATGTTTAATATTATGTGAAAAATATAGCTATGCGTACGTTATCGACACCATAAAAAATATTGGAGTCTACAGAAACAATACACTATTCATCACATACATGCAAGCAATTTGCTCAGATTTTTCCAGAGAAGTTTTATCAATAATTGTTGGACTTATTGAAAACGAGAGAAATCTCGGGGTTATACAATTCATAATTGAAATCGCGGGAGAAGCGGGATATTTACCGGCAATCCCTGTCGTAAAAAAATATATTTTTTGTGAAAACCCCGGTCTTCGGCACAGTGCTGTTTGGTCACTTTATGAATTATCCGGAAACCAGGATGACGAGACGACAATTAAGTTTCTTAATGATGACGATTTTCATGTACGTTCCATTGTTTATGAATATCTTTGTTCATCGACATTCAGCTCTGTTATAAAAGAGAAGCTACAAGCTAATTACAAAAAGTCCGCGTTACAGGAAGAAAAAGAAATTATTGAGCAATTGCTGATTACTGTCGCTGGGAATAAACCTATCTAAAAATTTTTAGAATGTTAAAATGTTAAAAGGTTAATTATGCAGTCATATGTTAATGTCCGTCCTGAGCATCTCAACCATCATGGCTATCTTTTTGGCGGACAAATGCTCAAATGGGTTGATGAGTATTCTTGGATGGCGGCTAGTCTTGATTATCCAGAATGCACATGGGTAACAATAGGTATGAACAAAGTTGTGTTCAAGCAACGTGTTACGAGTGGAGCGATTCTGCGTTTGGAAATATCCGTCATAAAAAAAGGGATCACATCCATCACATACTGTGTCAGCGTTTTTCAAAGTAATAATACTAATAATGTGGCGGTTTTTGATACGGAAATTACCTTTGTAAATGTTGATTCCTGTGGCAGGAAAAAGGCTATTCAGTGATTACCTCTAGAAAAAGTAAATTTCTCAAGATAGTAATCACCGGAAAATATTTCTGCACTTTAGCGGCAAATAGAACATTTATTAATCCTTCTGAAGAACCACAAACTCTACCCTGCGGTTCTGAACTCGACCCTCAGCTGTCGCATTACTAAAGACCGGTCTTGTGTCGCCCATTCCCTTAGCTTGAAGATTTTCAGGTTTCATCCCCTTTGAAATAAAATAATTCATAATTGCCTCTGCACGTTTCTGTGACAGGTTTTGATTAAAGTCGGCTCCAGACGTGTTATCTGTGTGACCAACAATCTGAATCACCCCCTCAACATTAACTAAGGTATCAAAAATTTTATCAAGCTCAATCTGCATAGCACTATTGACCTCATACTTTCCAGGTTCAAAAAGAAGGTTATTTGTCATAAGAAGCATTTTGTCGAGGTTCATTGATGCAATTTCCGCTTCTATTCTTTTAATTTCGGCAGGTGTCATTTTTTCGGTTTTAAGTGGAGCCGAAGGGTCGTTAACAATTGTTTTGCTGTATTTTTCGATCATAATCTTATTATTAAGAGAAGATATTTCAACTTTACCGTCAACACAAAACCCCGTTGCAGAACCATTGATAATTTCGGTAGAAAATTCTGTTCCTCGAATAGAAGCTGTAATGGTCGGCGAGATAATATTAAGGTCCTGACCTTTCAACATCCTATGAATCTTTCCAAAAAGCACACCATTGGTCATTTGAATTTTTATTATATCGGGATTAATATCGTGTAAAACCAGATAGCTGTTTTCTTTAATTCTAATCACGCATTGATCTTGTATCAGTAGATCAAGATAAGCATTAGAACCGGTTTTAAATTCAAATTCTTTTGAAATTTTTAGTCCAGTTACAGCTTTCTCCCACACACTGTCCGCATTGGGTCTATACTGACAGTCTCCAATCATAAAATTCACTTGAGGATTCATCATGATACGTTGAAAAGCATATTTACTCACTAGAAAAAATGTGACCAATGTAATAAGGGCTATAATCGGAATTGAAAAAATGAAAATTTTTCTGCGAAGTAGTTTTATTTCATCCTTTCTGCTAATTAGTTTAATTTTCGGTTGCTGGATAGACATACTTTTCTCCTAAAATAAAAAATAAAAAAATGGGAAGGATCATATCCTTTACAGAAGTTAATATGAAGATTTCACGCTTTTGGATATGTGATGAAATTTATGTGTCATTGGTCAATAATTTTATTTCACGATAAATGTGTCAAACTAATCTGTATGTTTATATTTACTTTGATGGGAATTGCTAATACAAAAAAAATGAGGTGGGATTGGGAGCCGTTTAAATTTCGGGTCAAGTCAAGTTTTATTTCTTTAATACGCCCCAAATCCCCGAAGGGGGCTTAAGAGTTTTATGAAAAAATATTTATTGTAATTTTCCCGAATAATTTACAAAATATTACAAGATTAGATTAACAGATATGATATTTTCAAGTCCCCCGTTGGGGGATTTAAGGGGTAAAAAGGATTTTAGCTGAAAACAGACTAAATGTTGAATTTTAACAACCGAATAATAATTCCCTCCCAGGGGGATTATTAATAAGGCTGTCGAATATTGATCGACAGCCTTATATGATTAACAAAAAAGTGAGAAACCTATGAATTAGTTTTCAGAGTAGCTTCCATGACTTTATGAACTTCATCGGACAACTCATCATAACTTTTTGATCCCGGTTCAATCTTTGGAAGAAATACAGCACTGACCTCAACAAACGGCTTAATAAAATGTGCACCGCTCGGAAGAGCTTTGTGTGTGTTAACCAGGACTACCGGCTGAACAGGAATTTTTAATTCTACGGAAAGTATCGCGAAAATCTTTTTGAACGGTCCAAGGTTGCCGCTATCACCGCGTGTGCCTTCAGGAAATATAATTATACTTTTTCCGCTCTGTAAAACAGTTGCCATTTTTTTAATTGAGTCATGAAGATCTTTGTTGATGTCCATTACTATCACATTACATCTCTTGCTGATCCACGATCGGAATGGCGTGTTAAAATGTTTTTTCTTAGCGAAGGTATAGATCATTTTGTTTGTATCATTAGATAATGCCGCAGATACCATTCCCCAGTCAAGATGACTCTGATGGTTAACGGCAATAATCATTGGATGATTTGAAATCTTTTCTGCGCCTACAGCCTTGTATTTAAAAGCCTTTGTTACAAAAAGTCTGATGGTGCTTAGTATCATACCGTGCGGAAAACCGCTTTTTGGAATAACGCTGTTATACTTTTTCGACAGAATTTCGTGCCAGTTGATTATATCATTTTTATCTTCGATTTTGTTCTTGTTATCAGTAATGAGTTCAGCAAGTTTTGCTACTGTTGGAAACTGTACAAGCTGCATTTCTGTAACTTCTGTACCAAAGCGGCTTCCGAAAAACGCCTGCAACTCAACCTTGTCAAGAGAATCCAGACCGAGATCAATTTCAATATGGTCATCAGGATATATATCGCGGGCTTTCTGTTCCTGTAGATATTTTTTAAGAATTTTATATTCAGCAGTATCAGGTTCAACCAGATCCTTCTTATAACTTGACGATTCTTCAACAAACTTATCTAGTTTAAACCGCTGAATTTTTCCCATTCTTGTACGCGGAAGTTCCTGTGCGACAATTATGTGTTTCATAATCTTCTTATATGGTGATGCTGTTTTATTATAAACATCAATAACTTCCCATTTGATGTATTCGCCGACATTGAGAATTTCATTACTTTTCATAGCTTTCAAATCCGGCAGAATAATCGCGTGAAGAAGATTATCCTTCATAAAAACTCCCACTTCGCTCACATTCGGCGAAATGCTTTGAAGTTTTACTTCAATTTCGACAGGATTGATATTCTTTCCGTTTGGCAAAATTATTATCTCTTTTTTGCGGCCTGTTATGTAAACAAAACCTTCCCTGTCCATTGATCCAAGGTCGCCGGTATGCAGCCATCCGTCATAAATAAGTTCAGCAGTTTCTTTAGGCTTATTATAATAACCCTTCATTACATTACGTCCACGGCAGCATATTTCCCCATCGATGATCTTAACTTCGCAATGAAGAATAGCCGGTCCTATCGAACCTTTTTTCTGTTTACCGGGATATCTAGGCATAGCTATTAACGGTCCGCACTCGGTCATTCCATACCCGTCCATAATAAGCAAACCAAGGGCTTTGTAATCCCTCGCGATATCCGGTGCCAACGCGGCTCCACCGCAGACAAGCATCTTTATATTTCCACCGAGCTTATTATGAACTTCTTTAAAAATAATTTTTGAAAAAGTTTTGCTTTTCAGTATTCGTGCGACTTTTAGAAATACCCTCGCGATAAATTTCTGATTAATTTTTTCTCTTATACCTTTTATAATAGCTTCATATAAACGCGGAACACCGATCATCATTGTAATTTTGTGCTTCTGTAGAGTTTCCATAATGACTGAACCAACCATGGATGTGCAAAGTACACAGGTCGCTCCAAGCCACATAGGTATTACCAGAGTTCCGCTTAAAGGCAACGAATGATGTAGAGGCAGCAAAATCAGAAAACGGTCAACTTTTTCGTAGTTACGCATTTTTCCTTCGCTGGTAGACAACGCGTTCGCGAGAAAATTGTCGTAAGTAAGCATAACGCCTTTTGGTGATCCTGTAGTGCCGGAAGTATACAATACCTCGATAACCTGATCAGCAGGAGGGTCAGGGATTTCTTCCGCGGGAAGCTTATCTGAAAGAACATCAGCATTTACGATTTTATCGAAATTAATAATCTCAACTGGAACACCAGTTTCCGCCACGGCTTTAGAAAGCTTATCAAAATTAGCATTCGAAGTAAAAATTATTTTAGGTGTGCAGTCGTTAATAATGTAAGTAAGCTCATCAATAGCAGCCATGAAATCAATAGTAACTGCCATATTGTTAGACTTCATAATAGCCCAGAAAGAGTACACCCATTCTTCACGATTTTCTGAAAAAATAGCGATTCGTTCATTTCTACACGATATCATTGATGAATAAAATCCGACATACTGTAAAAGTCTGTAATAACTGACAGACTTCTCCCCGGATATCAGGGCAGTTTTGTTGTGGTTTTGCAGGAACATAATTTTCTCCAGATTAGTTTATTTCTCTTCACGGGCATTACCCGTAATAGCAATTAAGAAAAGACAAAAGTTTCAGCATCTACCATAGACCATGTTTATGCTTAAAAAGTTGCAAAAATAATCATATATGGATTATTTAAAGATGATCATACATGAATCTTTTTAAAATAGCTCTAGCAGGCTCCGACATTTGTTCAAATTTCAGCGTGTAATATTTTGTAGCCCCCTCTTCTATAATTTTATTTGATAATATTCTTACAAGTATTTCAAATTTAAAATCATCAATTTCAAACTCCAGATTGTATGATTTATTGTAGTTAAGTTTTTCATTCACCCTAATTACAGCTTCGTAGTCATTAATTTTATAAAGAGTCGCGGCGATTTTTTTATCATCCTTAGAGTCCGCTTCTTTTAGAATGGAAGGCGTGAGAATTTCAATGTATGGATGACGAACCTCTTTTCCACGGGAAAATTCCGGAGGGATTGTTATTGTAACGATATTTTTTTCAATGCCGGTGATGTTGGTTTCAAAAACATATTCCGCATCACCGATACGCCAAATAAAAACATTCAAAAGATCGTTAATTGCAAAAGAAAACTCATCATTAAGAATATCAATCTCAAATTCCCTGACAGTCTTCCCAATAAGTTTTGATAAAAATATTTTTTTATCTGGCGAACTAAAATACAATATCTGATTAAGCTCAAGATCAAGTAGAGAATCCAGCGGCTTTTTAAAAATAGAAGGAAAAAAAAGTTTATCATATATTATCGTAATTTCCTTCGCGATAGACGCTATTGAATCCTCAGGTTCATGTTGATTATGAAGATACTGTATAAACTTTTTGATAGCAGTTTCTATTAAAACAGGATTTGTAAAAATATCAAGTTTATTTGTAAGTCGCAGAATTTCGATAAGATTATTAAGCAGTTTGATTTGAAAACTGGATAACCCGATTTTTTTAAGTTTAAAAAGGAACAACTGATGATCGTGTATCTGATTATTTCGGTATTTTACATAGACAGAATACAAAAAAAATAGTCCGCCGACGATTACAGTAATAATCACCAGAAATATTAAAATATTTTGAACACTCCCAACTTGCCAGTGAAAAATACCGACTGTCTGCTGATTTTCCATAAACTCACCTTCCTGCAGAATATTCGAAAACATTATTCATGAAGAGTATAAATAACTCCTTCATATATCAGGTCATACCAAGTTCATTATAATCCCTATATATGCGGGGATTTTAGTCAACATATAAATATAACAATAGGGAGTATTTTTGTGGTTGAAAAAATAGTAATAAAAATTGTCGAGCCGCAAAACGCAGCTCGAACAAGAATATTTGGGGTATATGAAAATAAATTTTCACGATCACAATATACAGAATAATAATGTTGATGTCTCGCTAATAATAGATAATCACTAATTTTGTCTATATGATAATTATTATATGTAAATGACGAAGCTTTAATAAGGAAGATATATACTGTTATAATAGTTTAGAAAAAACACGATTTGTAAAAAAATTTTACAAACCGTGTTTAATATAACAGAAAGAAATTTTTAACGGAACGAATTCGCGTACTTATATTCTGGTAAATCAGTATAAATTTCATCCTTAAGAGGATTACGTTTAAATTTAACAATACGATAAACCTGGTATGTAGTAAGTGCGATGTTAAGAGCTAAGCTTAAAAGAGCGATTGACCAGTTAGCTGCCGGATTGTAGCTTGGAGCAACATTGTAGGTACTGCCAAGTGCGAAGAAATTAGGAACAGTCATAACCCACATCATCCAGAAAGACAAAGTAGCGGCACGATGCTGCAGCCACGCGCCTTTTGCCCATAAAATCGCAGGAATAGTTGCCGCG
>CAYLTM010000117.1:1410-12605 GCA_964386495.1 uncultured Leptospirales bacterium | reverse complement strand
AAATATAAACAATTAGCTGAAATAATGATGAAACGTGATTTGGAGAGAAATCAATAAAGATATTAATAATTCATTTAAGGTTAATGGATATGTTTATAATGATAACTTGTAATAGACGAAAATTATTTCAGGTTAAATATTTATTCAATTGTTTATGTTCATTATTTATTTAAGAATGTTGCAATGAAAGTAATATTATTATCGATTGGATGGTAAAAAATAATACTGAGAATTATTAAGATTGTTTAGTTGTTTATAGCGACTATTTTAAAAAAACAAATCGTTATTGGTTTTGAAAAATTAGGTTTTGCTACTTACCACATTCGTTGGTGGCTGGATGCTTTCGTTGTTGAATTGAAAAGAAAAATTTTATAGATAGTTTGCTTTTTTGGAGGATATGTGTATATTATTAAATATTTAAAAAAACAAAAAGAAAATTTTGTATTTTCAATAATACTCTTTTTCTGTATTGTATTTGTTTTTAATAAAACATTGCTAAATATTGATACCTTATTTGGTTTTTCAGGTGATATTATCTCCATTTCAACTTTGATCAAATCAATAATTGACAATGGTTGGTTTCTGACTAATAATTATCTAGGTTATCCAGGTAGTTTTCAGTTTCATGATTACTATTTAAGTCAACCGATGGACTTTTTTATTATATGGGTATTATCAATTTTTTCTGATAATTATGCTTTTATTTATAATATTTATTATATGTTAACTTTTTTCTTTGTTGGAATAGCATCATTTCATGTATGTTTTAGACATTTCAATTTTTCTTTCTATTCATCAACAGTCGTATCTGTTTTATTTGCTTTCCTCCCATATCATTTTTTTAGATATGCACATTTGCTCCTATGTAATTATATGTTTATTCCTTTTGGTGTTGCAGTTCTTTTCTATCTTATTACTTTTGATAATAATGTGCAATTTAATAGAAAAATAATTCAAAACAATCAGTTTAGATTTCTTATAATATTTTCAGTATTATCTCCTTTAGGAAATTTTTATTATGTTGCATTTATTTCCATACTAATGTTTTGTTTTTCAGCTATAGTGATGTTTAGAACAAAATCATATAAAGCAATAATTGTATCATTTTTCTCGACAATAATAATGTCTATATCCTTTATATTAAGTTTATTGCCTAACATTCTATATGTATTAATAAATGGAAGTAATCAGGATTCTTTTTCAAAAACACGAAATATCATAGATCTTGATTTATATTCTTTGAGAATATCTCAGTTGCTTTTACCGGTTGATTTGCATCAATTTGACTTTATACATAAAATGAAAACCAAATTTAATGCAGGATTACTAAACGTTAATGAAAATGCAACTGTATCAATGGGAATAATAGCCACAATTGGTTTTATTATGTTATTATTTTTATTGTTTAAAAATAATAAAAATAAAATTCAAGACTTTATTTCAATTGGAAATATTATTTCGGTATTACTATTTACAATGGGAGGTATTCTGTCCATAGTTTTTTTTATGTTTTATTATGTAACTGATATTATTTTTTTAAGGGCATTTAATAGAGGTTCGATTATTATTGCATATTTTTCACTTTTAGGATTTGCAATTGTTTTAGAATGTTTTTTTGAAAATATTGTACGACGCAAGATTTTTAAAACCATAATTATGCTTGTTTTTATTATAATTGGTTTATTTGATCAAACCCCGAGATTACACTGGTATCAAGTTTCAGAACAAATAAAAAATACTGAAACTAAAGAAATATTTGAGTTTATTAATAGAATTGAAAATCAATATAATGTATACACTCTGATTAACGTATTTCAATATCCTATACAGGATTTTCCTGGTAATATGAAATACAGGAATGGTAGATTAGGTGAATATGATCTTTTTAAACCATATCTTTATTCTAAAAAAATTAATTGGAGTTTTGGAGCTATGCGAGGTAGAAGTAGTTTTATGTGGCAGGAAAGTTTGGTCAATAAAACATTAAGCCAGCAAATTGAAAATATAATATATGCAGGTTTTAATGGTATATATTTAGATTCAAATGGATATGATGATGCTGGTAAAAATATTGTTAAAAATTTAAAAGATATATTATTATATGATCCGATTTATAGTTCGACAAAAAGAATGGTGTATTTTAATCTTGATAGTTATATTAAGCAAAAATATGATAAGGAAAGCAATCTGTTCATAAAAGAAAACCAGAGAATAAGAAATATTTCAGCTAATGGATTATATTCGGTAAATCAGGAAATTTTGCATGAGGATAATATTTATTTTTGGAAAGGTTGGGTAAGGAAGAATAACCTTAAACAAATTGGGAATAAGGATGCGGTTTTGAAAATAAATATTATTGATAAAATTGATTTTGAAACTTGTGTAATTTGTATAGAATATAAATCAGTTTTTGATAGAGAATTTGAAATTTTTATAAATGGTCGAAGTATATCCAGAACTGTTTTTAAAGCTAAGCAAGACAATATAAAAGTTGCGATAGATAATAATATATTTGAAAATGGTATTAACTATATAACATTTAAAAACATAAAAAATAAAACCGAGTCCTTGCTGTCAATTAGTAAATTCGAAATAAAACAATATACAAAGGGTGTAATCAATGAAAATTAATTTTATCGATCTGCAGGCACAGTATAAAGCCTATAAGTCTGAAATAGATGAGGCTATGCAGCGAATAGTTGACCAATGTGCATTTATTCAGGGAAAGGAAGTTTTCGACTTGGAAAAAAATTTAGCGGATTATACAGGGGCTAAACATTGCATATCCTGTTCAAGCGGAACAGATGCATTAATATTGCCATTAATGGCTTTAGATATTCAACCGGGAGATGAGATAATAACAACACCTTTTACTTTTTTTGCAACGGTTGAAGTAATAAGTTTAATGAAGGCGAGACCTGTTTTTATTGATATTGATGAAAAAACATTTAACATCGATGTTTCAAAAATTGAAGAGAAAATTACTTCTAAGACAAAGGGTATTATGCCAGTTGGCTTATATGGACAGCCATCGGATATGGATGAAATTAATTCAATAGCGAAAAAGCATAATTTGTTTGTTATAGAAGATGCTGCGCAGAGTTTTGGAGCACAGTATAAAGGTAAGAAGTCCTGTAATCTTGCAGATTTTGGGGCAACAAGTTTTTTCCCTGCAAAACCATTAGGTTGCTATGGTGATGGCGGAGCTGTTTTTACTAATGATGATGATCTTGGTGCTAAAATGCGAAGTATGATGAATCATGGGCAAGGTGAAAGATATGTTCACAAATATGTTGGCATCAACGCACGTCTTGATGCTTTGCAAGCAGCTATATTAAATGTTAAACTTAAATATTATGATATAGAGATTTCTAAAAGACATGAGATAGGAAAAAAATATACAGAAATGCTGTCAAAAAAAGATGTTATTGTTCCATTCATCAACAATGATAGAACTACAGTTTGGGCGCAGTATTCAATACGTGTTAAGAACCGTGATGAGGTAATAAAAAAATTATCCGATAAACAAATTCCGACTGCTATTCATTACCCTATTCCTTTATATAGGCAGGAAGCTCTAAAGTATTTGAATGAAGATAGCTCAAAATATCCGGTTTCCGAGATTATCTCAAAAGAAATAATGAGTCTCCCGATGAGTCCATTTTTAACTGAAGAACAACAGAATTATATTGTGGAGAATATATAATGGATAAGATAAAAATTGGAATTGTTGGTATGGGGGTAATGGGGAGAAATCATTATCGTGTAATGAAATCTATAGCCGGTGCAGAAGTTGTAGCGGTATGCGATCAAGCAAAACCGGATGGAGTAACGGAAAATTTCTATGTCAGTGTTGATGACATGATTAAAAACGAACATTTGGATGGGGTTATAATTGCGACACCGACTGTAACGCATAAAGAAATCTCTCTTAAGTGCATTGAAAAAGGAATAAATGTCCTAATTGAAAAACCGGTTGCAAGCATATCATTGGATGGTTATGAGATACTAAAAAAAGCCGAAGATAAGAAAGTCGCTGTTGTAATTGGTCATATTGAAAGATTTAATCCTGTAGTTATTGCACTAAAAAATGAACTACAGAATAAAGAAATTTATAGTCTTACTATTTTTAGAGTGGGTCCTTTTTCTCCTAGAATAGCAGATGTTGGTATCTTGACAGATTTATCAGTGCATGATATAGACTTAATTCGTTATCTTACTAACAAAGATATAAGCAGAGCTACAATTTATAAATCGCGTAAAATTCACAATCATCATGAAGATAATGCGTTTTTGTCGTTTGAATTAGAAGGTGATATTGTTGCTGGTATATCTACAAGCTGGTTAACTCCATTTAAGAAAAGGAAGATAGAGGTTGCCTGCAAAGAAGAGTATTATGAAGCGGATTTAATGTCGCAGGATTTAAAAGGATTATCTTCCTATACCATAAATAATTCTTATGCCGTGCGGGATTGTTTTGTAAGAAAGGGTGAGCCTCTATATAATGAACTCGTTGCGTTTATTGATGTAATAAAGAATCCTGCTGTAAAAAATAATTTCGCGACGATTCAAGATAGTATAAAAACTTTAGAAATATTGGAAGGTGTAAAGTGAGTGTTTTTATACATGAAACTGCAAATGTATCAACCGATTCGAAGATTGGCGATAATACTAAAATTTGGATAAATGTTCAGATTCGTGAAAAATCTGAAATTGGAGAAAGTTGTATAATATCTAAGGATGCTTATATTGATACTCAGGTGAAAATTGGTAACCGCGTTAAAATACAAAATAGTGTTTCAGTATATCATGGTGTAATGATAGAAGATGATGTTTTTGTCGGACCAAATGCTTGTTTTACAAATGATAAGATCCCGCGTGCTTTTAATAGTGAATGGAAAATTACAGAGACCCTTGTAAAAAAAGGTGCAAGTCTTGGTGCAAATTGCACTATTATATGTGGTGTTACAATTGGTGAGTACGCAATGATTGGATCAGGTTCAGTAGTAACAAAAAATGTGGAAGATTATTCGCTTGTAGTTGGAAATCCTGCTAAATTTGTTGGATATATCTGTAAGTGCGGTAACAAAGTCGCAAAAAAAGGTGATCTTTGTGATAATTGTAAATGAGGGTTTCTAAAATGAGGCAAAAACTTAAAGATAGTTCAATTCTAGTAACTGGTGGAGCGGGTTTTATTGGGAGCAATATGGTTGACAGGTTAATTGTCGAGGGAGCTAAGGAGGTTATTGTTGTTGATAATCTTTTCTGTGGTCGTGAAGAAAATATAAAAAATGCTGTTGGAGAAGGATCAGTTTTTTACAACGATGATGCAGAAATTTCTTCATCACTTGAGTACATTTTTGAAAAACATAATATTGATATAGTAATTAATTGTGCAACTAAGGCGTTAAATTATTCTTTTAGAAATCCTTCAAATTCTTTCATGACAAATGTTGATATAGCAGTTAACTTGCTTGAACTTCAAAGAAAAGGTGCTTTTAAAACACTTTGTCATTTTTCCACATCAGAGGTTTTTGGTACAGCAGTATATGAACCGATGGATGAAGTGCACCCTCGTAATCCTATGACAAATTATGCAGGAGGAAAAGCTGCAGCAGATATTGCCGTTGAAACTTATGTTAGAATGTTTGACCTTGATGCATACATTGTTAGACCATTTAATAATTACGGTCCGCGGCAGAATTATCTTGGTTATCTTGCAGGTATTATCCCATTGACCGTTTATCGGATTTTTAATGGTGAAAAGCCACAAATTCATGGTACGGGCGAACAAAGTCGAGATTTTATTTTTGTTGAGGATACTGTTGATGCAATTATAAAGCTCCACCCACTAATGAAAAAAGGTGATAATATAAATATTTCTACTGATGGTCAAATATCAATGAAAAATGTTGTTCGAAAAATATGTGAAGTAATGGATTATAATGGAGAAATATTATATAAGGAAGCAAGAGCGGCGGATGTCTTATGTCATAATGCAAGTAATAAAAAAGTAAAAACGATGATAAATTATCAATTGACATCTTTCGATGTTG
Organism: uncultured Leptospirales bacterium; assembly: GCA_964386495.1. Taxonomy (GTDB): domain Bacteria; phylum Spirochaetota; class UBA4802; order UBA4802; family JAFGJZ01; genus CAYLTM01. The sequence goes on along the minus strand of CAYLTM010000117.1, from coordinate 6,549 downwards.
GTCTTAAAAAGACAATTGAATGGTATAAAAAACGTTTTGCGGGTGAGGTATTTTGATAAAGTTAATTAAACCGTATATTTCTTTTGTAGAAGTTGAAAAAGATTTTAGAGAAGTCTTTGAAACAGGCTGGTTTACTAAAGGACGTTATGTTGACGAGTTTAGAAAACTTATTGTTAATTATACTGGTGCAAAATATGCTTTTTTAGCTACATCAGCAACTACCGCTTTAACAATGTCTCTTAAAATTTTAGATATAAAACATGGTGATGAGGTAATTGTTTCAGATTTTTCATTTCCAGCAAGTGTCAATGTTATAGAAGACCTTGGAGCGAAACCTGTTTTTGCAGATGTTTGTCTCGATTCTTTTAATATGTTGCCTGAAGAACTTGAAAAAAAAATCAGCACTAAAACAAAAGCTGTAATGTTTGTGGATGCTCTAGGCAACCCAAGTGGGATACATAATATTAAAGAAATTTGCAAGCTACATAATTTGCCACTAATAGAGGATGCCGCTTGTGCTATTGGAAGTTCAGAAAATGGTATAAAATGCGGCAATATTGCCGAAATAACTTGTTTTAGTTTTCATCCTCGAAAGTTGCTTACAACGGGAGAAGGTGGTGCTATTACCGTAAACAGTACCGAATATTCTAAGATGCTTGATGTTAAACTTAACCATGGTTCTGTGGTAAATGATGGCAAATTTGATTTTGTCGATTTCGGTTATAATTACCGGCTACCAGATTTACAGTGTATAATGGGTATTAAACAACTTGAAAAACTCGATGAAATTGTCGTATCGAGAAACAAAATAAGAGATGAATATATTTCTAAAATGAAAGAGCTTGGATTTTCTGAACAAAAAGTTTATGATAATGTAATTTACAATGTTCAGTCTCTTGTTTTTAAAGTACCTGAAGGTATTAACAGAGACGATCTTATAATAAATCTGAAGGAGCAAGGTGTTGAAACAACGCTTGGGACATATTGTTTAAGTGGAACGACATATTATCGAAACAAATATAATAATGTGCAACCAAATGCTGAGTTTCTTCAAAATAACACCATAACCTTCCCATGCTATGATGGTGTTGATGTCCAGCATGTTGTTGAAAAGGTAAAGGAATTTTGTAGCAGATGATTGATATTGATACATTGTATAATTTAATTCAAAAATTATATTTCCATCTTAGAGAAGAAAAGAAACTGAAATATAATAGGGATCTCGCTTTTGCCGATTACTTCGTTGATCGTTGGGAAAAGGCGAAGGCTCTCGGATTTGGAGAAAATACATCTGTATATGATTCTTGCCTAATTTTAGGAGACGTTAAAGTTGGGAAAAATGTATGGATAGGACCCTATACAATTCTGGATGGTTCTGGTGGCGGGCTTGTTATAGGAAACGATTGTGCCATTTCGGCAGGGGTTCATATATATACTCATGACACTGTTGATAAAGTTGTTTATGGCGGTGATGTTAAAACGGCTCCAGTGAGAATTGGAAATAATTGTTATATTGGTCCTAATGTAATTATTTCAAAAGGGGTAACCATTGGGGATCGTGTAATAATTGGAGCGAATAGTTTTGTTAATAATGATGTTCCTTCAAATACAAAAGCTTTTGGAACTCCAATTAAAATAATTAGTAGTGGAATATGAAATGAAAAGCAATAAATGGGATGTTTCAGTAATAATTCCTTTTTTAAACGAAGAGGAAAACATTGATGAATTATTAAATATTTTGGATAACACATTTAAAAAAATAAAAAAAAGATTTCAAGTTGTTTTTGTAGATGATGGCTCAACTGATGATTCTGTTGATATAATAAAAAAAACAAAGGACAAGTGTTTTTCAATAAAGCTAATTAAGTTGTCTAAAAATTTTGGTTCTCATTCAGCAATCAGATCGGGTATACTACATTCCGATGGTGATTATATTACTTTTTTAGCCGCCGATTTACAGGAAGATCCCAAAAATGTGATTGATTTTCATGCTAGTTGTGTAAGTAATAAGTATGATGTTTTAATTATTATTAGAGAAACTTTCGCAAACTCCTTTTCTGAAAAAATGTTTTCATTGTTTTACTCATGGGTAATAAAAGTATTTGTAAGCAAGGATTATCCCAATAAAAATATAAGCAACTTTATGATCAGCCGTAAAGTACAAACACAGCTTAATAAAAATATTGCATCAAATACTTCAATTTTGCTTCAAATTTATAATATGGGTTTTAAGAAAGGTTATGTAACATATACACAGTCAAATAGAAAATCTGGAAAGTCAAAATGGACATTTTCAAAAAAATTGAAACTCTTTATTGATTCGATAGTTTCTTTTTCATATGTTCCATTAAGAATGATATCAATATCAGGTGCAATATTTTTCTTCTTGGGTTTCGTATATATCATATTCGTTCTAATCAGTCATTTTGTTTTTAAAAACATCCAGTATGGCTGGCCGACATTAATTTCAATAATTTTAATGGGTTTTGGTTTAACAAATGTATCGCTTGGAATTATTTCAGAATATCTATGGCGTATATATGATAACTCAAAAAATACAGCAGCATTCATAATTGATGAAATCTATGACATTAACTAATACTAAGAATGTATCAAGATATTTAATGTTATTTATTGCTATACTTTGCCAAAGTATGGCTTACATATTGATAAAATTAGGTTCGGATCATATTGTCGGATTTAATTTGTTACTATTACTTTCTAATTATTACTATATTGGTTCTCTTTTTTGTTTATTCATTCAAGCATTATCATGGCAGCAGGTTTTAAAGCATTTCGATTTATTCTGGGCATATTTATGGATGACATTAATATATCCTGTTTTGTTGTTGTCCAGTGTGTTTATTTTCAACGAAAAAATTACGATTACAACTATAATTGGTGTTATGTGTATTATTGCTGGTGTAATAATAATTAACAGAGATAAAAAATGAATAAATATCATTTGATTCTACTAATATCTGTAACAATATCTGCTATAAGTCAGTTGTTAATGAAGAAAGGTGCAATGTCTGTTCAGAAAAATTGGCTAAGTGTTTATTTGAATGTTTTTACAGTTAGTGGTTATGCTTTACTGTTTTCAACAACACTGATAAATTTGTATGTTTTCAAGTTTGTTGAGTTAAGTTCAATTGTTTTTTTTCTGCCGTTAACCTACATTGTAATAGGACTATTTTCATTTGTTATTTTTAAGGAAAAAATTACAATAAATACTATTATTGCTTCATTACTAATTATTCTTGGGATTGTAATTTATTATTTATAATTTAATTACAATAAAATTTTCAATCGCAAGATCTTTAAACTATACGAGGAATGGTCAGACTGAATGTTTATTGTTTTGAAAATAATTAATTCTTATAAGAATAATCTTGAGTCATTATAGTTTTGAAACATTGACACAATAAGTGATTTTTATGACGTGAGGGATATTGTTGAAGGCTATTCTTTTGTGAACGAAAATTTTTTAAAATGAATAAGTTTATAATCTTTCTAGTGGTGTAGGAATAAAAATTAGAGATATTATTATATTATTCAATCGTAAGCGTCAATTTCACACCATATTTACAAGCGTGATAGGATATCTTCAAAAAGGAGATATCTATGAAAACACGGGAAAATTACTGGCGGGAAAAAATCGAAAGGTGGGAAGCGAGCGGACAAAGCTGCCGACAATACAGTACAGCGGAAGGAATATCGTACTGGTCAATGCGGGACTGGATAAAAAAGCTTAAGAAAACGGAAAAGACAAATTTTGTAAAACTGCAACCAGCATGCTCGCCAATGGAAAATAATCAAGATATCGGTATTGAATTGATAATTCAGAAAAATTTAATCATCAGGATTACAGCTGATTTTGATGGAAAGTTATTGCGTAAACTTCTAGGAGAACTGGGGGTGGAGCTATGACTATTGATTGGAATAATATATCGATTTTTATCAAACCCGGACCAACAGATATGAGGAAGCAGACACAGTCTCTCGCACTGTATGTTGCAGATGAAGTACATAAAGATCCGCTGTCTGGGAACCTTTATGTTTTTTGCGGGCGTAACCGAAAAACAATCAAGGTGCTATACTGGGACAGGAACGGATTTTGTCTATGGCAGAAACGTCTTGAGGAGGATACCTTCCCGTGGCCGCGTAATGAAAAGGAAGTCAGGAAAATCAGCCGTAAGGAACTTGGGATGATACTTGATGGAATAGATTTCTGGAGAGCTCACAAAAAATTAAATTTTTCTGCCGTATCATAAAAATTTACTATTAATATTTTGCGTGAAATATTATCTGGTAATGCATGAGTGAAATAAAAATGACATTGCCGGATAATATTGAAGCGCTGAAACAGATAGTTGAACTGCAATCATTTGAGCTTCAATCCAAAACCGCAGAACTGCAAAATAAGTCCATAGAAATTGAACGCAAAGATTTTCTAATTGGGGAATTTCAGCAGAAAATAGAATCACTCGAACAGAAATTTCAGTATCTTCAAAAACTTTTCTTTGGGAGAAAAAGCGAGAAGCTTTCACCAGAAGAAACGGGTCAAGGACTGCTGTTTAACGAAGCTGAAATCGAAGCAATGACGAAAGATGATAATACTGAAAATGAAAACAATAGTGAAGAAGATAATAAATCATCCGATGAAAAAATTACTGTTGAAAGATACGAAAGAAAAAAAGGCAGAAAGGCAATCCCGTCTGATATTCCCCGCGAAGAAATTCTGCACGACCTGAGTGAAGAAGACAAGAAATGTAGCTGCTGTGGAAATGACAGACCGGTAATTGGAAAATCAGAAAGCGAAGAGCTTGATTATGTTCCGGCAATAGTAAAAGTTTTAAAACATGTCTATCCGAAATACGGTCCCTGCACATGCGAAGAATCTTTTCAGTCTGAACAACCCGAAGTTATCAGTGCACCTGCAGAGAAAAGAATGATCCCAGGCTCCATCGCGAGCAACGGGTTGTTGTCGTATCTCATAACATCAAAATTTTGCGATGCTATTCCATTTTACAGATTATCAAAGATGTTCGCCAGAATAGATGTTGATTATTCCCGTGCTACAATGTGCAATAATGTAATATCTATAAGTAATAAAATGGAAATATTCATGGAGGTTTT
>CAYLTM010000117.1:0-1400 GCA_964386495.1 uncultured Leptospirales bacterium | reverse complement strand
AGAGCGGGAGAAATTCCAAAAGATTTTCTCGATGGCTTCAAGGGGTATTTGCAGACTGACGGATACAAAGGATATTGCTTGGCAGTAAGAACACATGGATTGCTCCATGCCGGGTGCTTTGCTCATGTCAGGAGGGAGTTTTTCAAGGCCTATGATGCGAGCAAAAAAAATGATAGCAGGGCATATAAGGTGATTCAAATTATTCGTAAAATTTATGTTATCGAGTCTGACTTGAGAAGCCGTAATCTTCCCGATGATATCTTTGTTGAAAAAAGAAAAATCGCAGTTATGCCTATTCTTGATGATCTGCGAGACTATCTTGTCCAGATTAAAGACATTGTTACGCCATCAAGTCTTACTGGACAGGCGACATCATACGCTCTGAATGAATGGACTAAACTTATCCGTTATCTGGATCTTGAATGCATGACACCTGATAACAATGAGATTGAGCCTTCCATTAAGTCCTTCGTCATCGGCAGAAAAAACTGGCTATTTTCCAACAGCGTTTCCGGAGCCAACTCCAGTGCTGTAATGTATTCTCTGATTGAAAGTGCTAAAGCTAATCATCTTAACCCATATTTATATTTTCGCTAAAATCCCCTATATTTTTGACAACAAGGTTGAACTGCGAAATCTCATGCCATGTTTCGTCAAATCCGAACAATTAAAATTTTGACATTTTTTCCTTTACCAGCGGTAAGTTCTGATACGTTAGGAAATTGACGCTTACTACATTTCTTCTGCTTTACTCGATAGACTTTTTCACAATTCTCACAATATTTAAATTCAAGGTAAAAGTTATAGACAAGGTTCGAGTTTAAGCTGATTTTGGTTTTGTTCTATGGGGGCAGTATACCGATTACGGTGGGGTCAGGATCCCGATTAGTGACAGATTGGGAAATTATTGATAACCTTAAAGATAAAAACACTAATATAATAAAGGACAAAAACAAATGATACTATTTAATAAGCCATACATAATTGGTAAAGAACTTACAAACATTCAACACTCGGTCGATTCAGGGAAAATAATTGGGGATGGAATTTTTAAAAAAAATGTCATCAATTTTTTGAACATCGATATGGTTTTTTAAAAACATTGCTAAGAACTTCTTGCACAGATGCATTGGAAATGGCGGCGATAATTTACAATATTTGATACTAAATATAGATAAAGGAATATGTATGAAAAGTTTTTTCAAATTATAAGATTTATTTGTATTATTTTATATTATGCCATATATTAAGTTAATATAAAAAAAATATCTTGAAAAGAAAATGATACCTTTTACCTTTGAGTAAGTTAAAAGAATGAAAATTAAATAAAATTTACAGGAGACATATCATGGCAAAAACAGCTTTTATTACTGGTGTAACTGGACAGGATGGTGCATATC
>CAYLTM010000116.1:7746-12736 GCA_964386495.1 uncultured Leptospirales bacterium | reverse complement strand
ATAGAATATATGATAAAAAACGGCATCAGTCCTGAAAGATTAAAATCGGTTGGTTTCGGCAAACAGAATCCTGTTGCTGATAATAATACAGAAGAAGGCAGAACAAAGAACCGACGAACAGAATTTTTATTTGTCGAGTAATATAATGGATAATAATAAAAAGATTATCAATGATGTTCTGCTCAGGAGGGCTCAAAAACAATCCCCTCCTGAAGTAAAAAAAGTAAAAGGGCAGATTAAAAAATTTATATTGATCAACATTGTTCTTATCGGAGCGGTATATCTCGTTACAAGTTATTCTTATAAAAAACCTGAAAAAATTAAAAATGAGTATCTAGAAACTTCTACGAATATTGATAATCTTGAAATCAAATTGAATTTGATATCAAATCAGAAGGATATTCTTTTGTCGTTAACATTTAAACCCGATGACAATTTGCCCAAAAGCATAAACATCAAGCAGAATGTCGGTCGTATAGATATTATGTCTGACGGTAAAATCATAGATTCGCAAATTATCGGCGAGAATGTAATCAACATGAGTATCCAGGGTGATGAAGTAAAAACTTTTGTAAAAAGTTTTTCAAGGGATTCTATAAATAAAAACATCAATTCCGAAAAAATAATTAATAAAAAAACATTGCCGTTGGAAATATTTACGTATATATTCCTTGATAAGCAGATTAAAATGAAGCTGAAACTTGATTATGGGGTAGAGCAATGAATAAACGTCCATCATGGGATGAGTATTTTCTGCAGATGGCGGATATGGTGGCAGCGAGATCTACCTGTCTTAGGAGAGCTGTCGGTGCGGTAATAGTAAAGGATAAACGCATTTTAGCAACTGGATATAATGGCGCTCCGCGGAATGTTCCTCACTGCACAGATGATACCTGTATAAGGAAAAAGCTCAACATCCCGTCCGGAGAAAGACACGAACTTTGCAGAGGCGTGCACGCTGAACAGAACGCTATTATTCAGGCAGCTTATTACGGTGTTTCAATTAATGGTTCGGATATTTATATTACAACACAGCCATGTATTATTTGCACAAAGATGCTCATTAACAGCGGAGTGAAAAGGTTTGTCTATAAAAATCCTTATAATGATGTAATGGCTCTTGAAATGATTAAAGAAGCGGGGATAGATTGTCTCGTTATGCAATAAACATAATTAATTTTAATCAGCAATCCTTGCTGCGGTTATCGCGAATATTTTTGCTGATTACATTGATTTTTACCAAGTCATTTCATGGTTATCCTCTGGAAAATATCACATCTACTAAAAATGACCCGAAACCGGTCGAAACCGTTAAGGACTCGGCAAAAACAGTTGAAAAAACAGCTCCTGTCAATAATGGTGTGTCATATGAGGATTATAAAAAATTCGACAGCATAAAATTTAAAAAAGCCAAAAAATATTTTTTTGAAAAAAAATTTGAAATGGCTGAATTGCTTCTTCAGGAAGAGCTAAAAGATAACCCTGAAAATTATATCGCCTATTCATATTTGGGGGATATTTTTCTGACAAAGGGACACTATGATGCCTCCATTAGTCTATATAAAAAAGCGGTAGACCTGAATCCTGATATAGCGGAAAACAGTTTTCGTCTCGGTCAGGCATATTATTATAAAAACCTTGGTAATCTCGCTATAGAAAATTATGAAAAAGCCTATAATATGAATCCTAATTTGAAGTACACCTATTATCATATTGGATTGACACACCTTACAATTAATCGTGATAAAAAGAAAACCATAGAATACTGGGAAAAATATCTTTCTATGGCACCCGAAGATCCTCAATATGAAAAAATTTTACGTGTAGTGCAGCTTCTAAAAAGTCCGAATTTTAAGATACCGCCGGTTGGCAGCGATATTCCTCTTGAAGAATCTCTGCATCTTGGCGGAGAAGTATTAACAACTAAACAGCGTACTGACGAAGATGATAAAAGTGAAGGTCATACAGAAAAGGAGATTTACAAGCCGGATCACGAAATTGACAGGGATGACGATTTAAAATAGGAATTTTTACTTCTATTCGAAATTTTTTGATTTACTTTTTTAAAAGATATGCTATATTCGGGTAATCTATATGTTTTAGCATCCGAAGTATAGATAATATAATTGTTATTACTTTTTCCTAAATGAGGTGTTTTATGGTTCCGGAAAAGGGTAAAGTATTGAAGATAAGTTTAGCGGCAGGCGGATTGGCTGCTGTGGTTCTAGCTTCGTATATGGTTCTTAAATCACCGGCCGAATTAAGAAGTATAGAAAATATTAGAAATAAACAGATATCACTTTATGAAGAGCTTTTAAAGACTGATAATACAAATATAGACACTTTGAAAAAACTCGCTGACATTTATAAATTAATCGGTGATTATGAAAAGGCTGTTCAATACTACAAAAAAGCCCTTGAAATTGATCCACAAAATTATGACATTCTCATTGAACTTGGGCATACATACGCATTAATGGGTGATTACGAGAATGCTATAAAAATGTACGAGCTTGCACAGGGGAAAAAACCTGCTTTGCCTAAGGCATATAATAAGCTGGGAAATGTTTTTGATAAACAGAAAAAAACCGCACAGGCTGAAAAACAATATAAGAAAGCTATAGAAGTCGCTCCTAAAAACCAGGAAGCCTACTGGAACCTTGCGAATCAAAAATTGGACGAAGGCAAAAAAAGCGACGCGGAGGAAATTTTACGAAAAAGTCTTGAAAATGATCCCTCAAATTCTGAAGCTCATTACAATTTGGGAAATTTGCTACTTCAAACAAATAGATTAAATGAGGCTGAGTCATCATTTAAAAAAGCTATAGATATCAGCCCTAAAAATGCTAAGTATTACCGAGCGCTTGGTGATGCTTTAATGCGAAATAATAATTCTGTCGGAGCTTTAGCGGCCTATTCGAAAGCTCTTCAGATTGATAAGGATGATTTCGCGATAGCTGAAAAAATCGCTGATATTTATATGGGTCAGAAAAATTATCAGAATGCAGTTGATAATTATTCAAACGCTCTTCAATACAACTATAATGATAAAAATCTTCAGGAAAAATATCTCGCGGCAAAAGAAAAACTTCAATAAACAGAGTAATCCTGATTCAAATTCTGCTGCCGTAAAAAATAATCAGAAAAAGAGTTCAAAATCGGATGACAATGATCCAATGTTGAAAAAAGATGACATGCCTTTAAGTAGTGAAAAAGACGACAAGCTTGAAGATGCCAAGGACGATAAGGTAGAGAAACCTAAGACCAAACCTTCCGCTGAGAAATGGCGTGAGGTCGGGGATAAAAATAGAGATAAGCAGAATTTTGACGACGCACTGAAAGCATACATGAAGGCGGTTGATGAAGACAATAATGATGATTACTCGCATTATTGGATGGGAAGAATTTATTATCACAATAAGATGGATGATGAGGCAAAGAAGTCATTTCAGGAAGCTGTTCGCAGCAATCCCAAAAATGCCGACGCACACTATAGATTAGGACTGCTTAATTATCAGGATAAAAAATACGATGTGGCGATTCAGTCGTTTAACAAGGCTTTGCAGAATGAACCGAATAATCCGAAAGCACTGCTGGCAAGGGGTAATGCTTTTTCGGCACTTAACGATAAGCAGAGCGCGATAAGTAATTATAAAGCGGCGATCGCTCAGGATCCTAAAATGGATAAAGCATATAATAACCTCGGTAATCTTTATATGGAAACGAAAAATTATAACGATGCGATGGCAAATTTAACAAAAGCTGTGGAGCTTGATCCGTCAAACTCGGCGGCACAGTTCAAGCTCGGTGCTGTATATGATGAAATGGGTTCTTCTGCAACAGCTTTAAATTTTTACAAAAAAGCAATTTCATTGGACCCTAATAATGTTAACGCACTATTCAACGCAGGATTACTTCACAGTAAAAATAAAGAATACGAAAAGTCTATAGAAATTATGAACGGGCGTATATCAATGTTGGAAAACTTTATAAAAAAAACAAGCTCTACGATAAGGCTATCGAACAATATAAAAACGCTGTGATGAATGATCCTCAGTCTTATAATGCTCATTATAATCTAGCCGATACTTATCATGCGGCGAAAATGTACGATATGGCAATTGAATCCTATAATAACGCTGTTAAACTTCGTCCAATGGAAAGTGGTGCGTATTTTAGGCTGGGTATGGTCTATCGTGACAAGAGCGATTTTGCAAAAGCGGTATCATCGTTTGAACAGGCTGCGAAATTAAAACCAGATAACGATGAACCTTTTTACGAGATTGGTATGATCTATTATAGAAATTTAAAAGATAACGATAAGGCTATAGATAATTTTTCTAAAGTGTTGACTATGAAGCCGAATCATCCTGATGCTGATAAAATTAAGAACATTGTAAATATGATGAAACAGTAGAAAAAATAATATATTGATAAAGAAGAGGATAGAATGAAAAAGTTATTATTGATCATGGCAATTACTGCAGTTGTAAGCTGTGCTAAAAACGTAGATGAAGACACAAGTCCTGTCCCTTCATATCATGTTCCTGTCGCTCCTACTTATCCGGTACCACAAACGGCAAACAATAATAATCAGAACAATTATCAAACTCCGCAGAAACCTGTACAAAACAATACAATTACTCCACCTCAGTCATCTAATGATGATCTTCTTCTGAAAAAGTATTCCAAAGAAGGATTCATTGATAAAAACACATTTGTAGTACTTATTATTAAACCGGCAAATTCTACTGATAGTCAAGCTGATATTAAAGCCATGGCTCAGAACAGGACACTTGCCACTTTACAGAAATATGTTCAATCAAACGGGAAAACCATCACGCCGAATGTCACAGCATCCTTGTTAAGTCTTATTAACCAGAGCGGATCTCTTAAAACAATTAATGACGGATCTAACCAGCGAATTATTTATGTTTATGAAATATCAAAAAATGATTTAAAATATTTTATAGATTCTATTTGAAACCCG
>CAYLTM010000116.1:1629-7736 GCA_964386495.1 uncultured Leptospirales bacterium | reverse complement strand
TCAGAGCAGGTGGCAAAAGCAATGATTACCATTCAGGGGCAGTGCACTTCTGGCATTAATTCTCTAGCTCAGTGGGCAAGTGTTGCTTGTTTGAAGTTAAAAGAGGAAAATTTTGGGATGACCGAAATATTTTGCTGAAGGGGTTATTATGAGTATAGTAGATATAATGCCGGGTGTGAAGCTATATTTTGGAGAAGACTTTTCTGTATTATTCGGATGTCCGCCTGAAATAATTAAAATTCTCATGCGAAAAAATTTTACAGTTCCTGAATACATTGTGCTTCCTGATACCAGACATAAAAACGGTATTGTGCAAAACAGTACAGAGTTTCCTTTATATTACTTTCTTTTCATAATGAATAAATTTAAAGATGGAAAGAAATTGAGTATTTTAGGAAATAAAAATGATGTTGAAAGTAACCGGGAATTACTTAGACTATGTTTGCTTGGACCAACACCGAATGAATATTATGCCGTAGGGGCGGGACGTTTTTATAAATATCTTTATAAGGAATCAAGATATCTGTCAGTAAAAAATCCTGAAGGGAAGGAGTACTTGATAGATGATTTTATTGAATCCATTTCATTCAATAATGATGTTATTGAAAATGATAAATTTTTATTGGATCACATTGCTGAGAATGTTTACAAAATTAACAATGAGATTATTGATATAAATTTTAATGAAATTCAGAATCCATTATTTGATATAAAGAACAGTCTTACTTCCCAGCTGCCAGCAAAATTCGGCATCGATATTCTTGGCGGCGGCAGCGGTTTTAGCCCAAATATGCCGTGTTCTGGATTGCTGTTAAATTATAATTCGGATTATATGCTTCTCGACTGCATACCCTATATAGATTTATTGCTGAAGATAAAAGGTATATCAAAACAGCAGATAAAATCGGTATTTTTATCGCACATTCACGATGACCATTGCAGTATGCTACCGCTTTTGTTGTTTAATAATAAAATAAAATTTCTTTCAACAAAAGAGATCTATTGGATGGCGTTAAAAAAATTATCCCTTCAAATCGGGCATGATATCGGCGAGCTATATTCCTATTTTGATTTTGTTGAACTTTTTCCATACGAGAAAAATGAGTTTTATGGGATGACAATTGTTCCTCATTATACTGTGCATTCTATACCTACGATTGGCGCTAAATTTAAAATGAAGGAAAGAGACTTAACCCACACTATAGTATTTGTCGGTGATAATAAATCCATGCCGGATATTCAGAAGATGGTGAATAAAGGAATAACCCCTAAGTGGAAATACGAATATCTTGAAAAAATCTATTCTAATAAATATTCATTATTAATACCGGACGGCGGAATGGGTATTCTGCATGGTGATCCTCGAGACTCTATAGAATCAACGTCGGATCGTGTAGTTTTTTTACACCTCGATAACCTTCCGGAAAAGTTCAACGCGACCTTTTCACTGGCAAAGAACGGTAAGAGATATATTTTGTCTGAGCATACCGATAACGCACATTACGCCTTTGTAGTCAGAATAATTCAAATATTTCACAATCATTTCCCTGACATATCTGATGAATGGATTACAGCTATGATGAACAACATCAGAATCATCCATCATAATACGGATGACGTGATAATGAAGCAGGGCGAAGTTAAAAGGGATTCTTTGTTTATAATATTATCGGGCAGTTGCGTTGTAAAAAAACATGACGGTGAAAAATTCCGAACGCTGGCTGTTAAGGATGCCGGAGATTTTATCGGCGAGTTGGCAGTTATTAGTGATGAGATTAAACGGGAAGCGTCGGTTATCGCGACTACTCCTGTAACACTCTGCGAAATCAGCGAGAAAATATTTTATTCATTTCTCGAAGTTGAAAATAAAGTATTATATGTGAAACGTCTTTGGTCTCTTAGATCGATGATTGAAAAATTTTCGCCTTTCAGTGAATTTTCGGACAGCTTAAATGAACGGATAGTTATGGTTTCTAAAGCAAGGGATTATAAAGCTGGAGACACTGTTATTACACAGGGTGATGATAGTACGCATTTTTATATAGTATTGAACGGTCTTCTTGAAGTGGTGCGCGATAAGACGGTAATTGATGTTTTGAAAAACGGAGATATCTTCGGTGAGTTCGGAATCCTGCTGGAAAAAACCAGGAATGCCAGCGTGGTGGCAAAGGAATATTCAACAATTATCGAAATTGAAAAATCGGATATAAGTAAAATAATATTTTCTACACCGATATTGAATTTATATGTTCATAATCTTATGCATAAACGGTTAAGTGATGGAAGTATTAAGTAGGCTCATCATTACCGCGTTTTTCCAGACTCCATTAATTTCCATAAATTCTCTGATTATACCTTCTTTGAAGAATCCGCTTCTGTTAAGCAGTTTCGCGCTTTTTTGGTTTTCTTCTAAATAGTAGGATATTATTTTGTGAATATTCATTTCATCGAATAATAAAGGCATAACAACAGTCAGAGCCTTTGTCATATAACCGGATCCATGTCTGTTCTGATCAAGGTTATATGACAAACAGCAGTTATGAAGAGGTTTTAGCATTATATTGTTTATTGTTATTGTTCCAATAATATTTTGGGAATCATTTTCATCTGTCATAATAAAAATAATTTCATAGGATTGTCTTAACAGCATATTTTTATGCAGACGGCAGAACCAATAATCTTTGGTAATCATATCGCTGCAGATATAATCATACTTTTCAAAAAAACTGTAATTGTTTTTGTAGTATTCCGCGAGTGAGTTCGCTGTATCCATGAGATCGTCGTCGGGTATAGAAATATTTATTCCTGGAACGGAGGGAATTTTAGTAATCATATCTCAATCAAAAGGAGGGTAACATCGTCTTCGTATTTCATGTTTCCTGTAAAAGATTTAAAATCATTTACAATGTCATCCAGAATGTTTGTACTGTTTGCGAGGATACTGTTTTTAAAGACTTGTTTTAGTCTTTCATCTGAGTACATGATTTTATCGCTGTTTCTCTGTTCTACTATACCGTCGGTAAAAAAGAAAATCTTGTCGCCTGGTTCAATCTGTATCGTCGTCTGTTCATATTTAGCGTTATTGATAATACCAATTCCAATTCCACCGCATTCTATTTCGAAAAAATCTGAAAGATTTTTTTTCCACAGTAAAGGATGATGATGACCGCCTTTCGCGACAGTCATTGTGCCTTCTTCAACATTTATTAGAGAATAATAACATGTAGCGTAATACTTTGACATAATTTCAAAATAATGATTATTTAGTTTGCTCATCATTACAGCCGGTTCTCCGGCATATTTTTTTTCATAAAATGAAAAACCGCTTTTTAGTATTCCTGTTGCCATAGCCGAAGTAACACCATGACCAACGACATCAGCAATAATTATTCCGATAGAGTTGTTTGGAAGTTTTATCATGTTCAGAAAGTCGCCGCCAACATCAATACAAGGCTGATACACATAAGAATGCTTGATGCCAAGCGGTTCGGAATCTTCATTATCAAGAACAGCGGTATTAATAAAACAATGCTGAAGTTCTTTTGCAAGAGATAGATCTTTATTAATTTCTTCTAGTGATTCTGTAGTTTCTTTAAGGATGTGCTGGCTAAATGTAAAGTTTTTTATTATATTACGAAATCTCGAAAATGTCTCAGATATGCAATTTTTATAGAAAACGTTTGCTATTTTTATATTATGTTTTAACAGAGAATCAAAATCATTTTTTTTGAGGTGAAACAATACAGTGTCCTCAAGGGATTGAACGTTTGCTGAACGAGGAAGATTATCCAACAAAGACAATTCACCAAAATAAGAACCGGACGATAATACGCTTATGACGATTTCCTCTTCATCAACCATTTTCCACACTTTAACGGATCCAGAAAGAAGTATATACATCGAACTTCCTGTGGTTCCCTCACGCATAATCAGCGCTCCAGCTGGGTAAGTAACATGGTCGAGTAAAGGAATTATTTTGCTATATTCATTATCCGACAGCCCCTGAAATACAGGAATATTTCTTAAAACACTGATTACATCCATAAAAAAATAAGCCGCCTGATAAAAATATCGTTCGGAAAATTGGAGATGGCGGGAGTCGAACCCGCGTCCTACAAAACACAACCATAACCTCTACATGCTTATCTTACTCATTTGTTTTAAGCTCATCGCCGGAGAAAAGAAACCCTACTTTGAGCCGGTCTTCCATTAATTTCAGCTCATAAACAGGAAGCCCGTTTACTGCCAATCCTTCAGTCATTACACCTGTTACAAACCCCGAAGGCAAAGATCTGTAGAGATGTCGCCGCGCCTTTAGGCAGCGAGTGCTAAATTGTTGTTAGCGTTTAATTTTTTTTCCGCCATTTTTATGATACGGCGGACCAATCAGCATGCAACTATGACCGCGAATTTGCAGTCGAATCCAACTCATCCCCTTTTGCTCAATATAATCAAATGGGGCATTATCGTCAATAAAAAAAATAATGTTACTGCTGCCAAACAGGAGTTTTTGCTGCATCTAAATTAAGCGGCGATTGTATAATTTGAATCATCCATACATTATTTTTTCCAAGTTTTATGCTTCCGTTTGGTTCAGGCGGGCTGATTTTGTATGTATCACTACCGATAGTTATAGTCTGTTCATTTTCGTTGAAAGAAAGAGACTGAGTTTCTTTAATCCATTCACCAGCAAAGTCATCATTCGACAGTCCTTTTGATAATGACAAGAATTCGGGGCTCGTTTGAATTGGACTTTTGAACACACTAATGCGTTCCATCTTTTCCGCACTGAATCTGAAATACAACTGGTGAGCTGTCGGCTTAATATCGCCTTTGCCGTCTTTGTTCAAATCCATCCAAAGATCTTTTTCCGGGAATTTGTATATTCGTGATTTGACTTTTTCATCAACCATTGAGGTTACCCGCCAGACACCGATTAAATTTTCCAGTTTTATGCTGCTTTTTGAATCAACAACTGCTGGTACTACAGGTTTGTCCTCAGTTTTTGTAGACGGATCAGACGATTTTTCCGGTTCCTGCGGCTGTTCCTGATTATTGACAGGGTCTTCCTGTTTCTCTGGTTCTTTTTGATCATTTTCATCATTTTCATCATTTTCATCATCATTTATCTGGTTATTTATGTTAGGCATCATTAAAGTGAATTCTTTAAGGAGATTGTTTTTTTCGGTGTCATCCATTTCCTGAGGAACTAGATTTGGTGTATTTATAGCCGCGTCATTATCATTTAGAGCAACTGTTTGATTTGCTCCGATCAATTTAGGCTCCCCAGGCAGGGCTACGCCATTTTTAGCGGGACTAACCGCGACTTTACCGGAGATTACGCTGAGTTTCGAGGCGCCGCCTGCATTGTTCATCGAGAATACAGTGCCTCTTACAGACGCGATTAGAGTGGGGGTTTTCACTTTGAACTGGGAATCTTTAGCCAGCTTTTTTACAATAAAATTGACTTTACCGGAATTGATTACAAGTTCTGTGGAACCTCCGATCGTTTTAAAAATTGACTTAACCTCAATCGAAGTGTTTTCGAAAATTTTTATGATAGATCCATTTGAAGTAATTAATTCCGCCGCGGATTTATCCTTTGTGGTAATTTTGTCATCAATAAAGATTTTTTCATTTTTAACGGGAACTCTCGAGGCGGATTTTGTCGTAACAATGACATCACCCAATAAGAGATTTGCAGTAAGATACTGATCGGAATTTTCAGTAACAGTAGAACTATTTTCCGTAGAAGAGTTTTGAACGGCGGCGGTTTCAGTAGTTGTAGACCCCGGATATTGACTATAATCATTTTTGTTGTCTGAAGAGCTCTGTTTACAGTTAAAAATCAAAATAAAAAGAAATATAATAGCTACAATTGACTTATTTTTCATAAAGCATCCGTTAATAATATGATTCTAAACATTGAATGACATTTAATAATGCGGTTAAAAAGAAATAAAGAACATTTCTGAAATTTTTTTTATTTCTTTCAGAGATAAATAATCCTTGCAAAAGGATAACATCAATTGTTAAAAGTGTCAGTAAGAACTAATAATGTGTGAAAATAATATGATGAACGACAATACTGTTAAAATATTACTTGT
>CAYLTM010000116.1:0-1619 GCA_964386495.1 uncultured Leptospirales bacterium | reverse complement strand
AAGAGGGTTATGGGGTGGATACTGCGGTGTCCGTTGATGATGCCATTGCTAAAATAACGATTATTTCATACGATATAATAATCACCGATTTGAATATGCCCGAAAAATCAGGATTTAATTTAATGGAGTACATAAGCAGTAATGGTCTGGATTTGCTTATACTCGTACTGTCGGGTTATGCTTCCGTCGAAGGTGCGATAATGGCGATAAAGCTTGGTGCTTATGATTTCATTGAAAAACCGATCGATTCAGAAAGTTTGAAAATGTCCGTGAAAAGGGCTGCGGAAAAAATAATTCTGACAAAAGAAAATAAGAAAAATCTGATAGAACTCGAAAAACTTAATAAGCTGAAAAACGAATTTATTTCAATCGTATCTCATGATCTGCGTTCTCCATTATCAACAATCGGCGGTTATGTGAATTATCTTTTGAAACAGGAAAATTTTAATGATGTTCAAAAAAGATATTTACTAATTATAAAAGAGATATCTCAAAATCTTTATTCGTTAGTAAATGAGATACTAGATATATCCAAAATAGAGCGTGGAATAATTGAGCTGAAAAAAGAATCAACAAATATTATAGATCTAATAAACACAAGCATCAACAGTTTTATTCTGCTAGGTATAGATAAAAACAATAAAATAGAATTTTTTGATAAAATGGATAATCCTAATGTGAGTATCGATAAAATGAAAATTGCACAGGTAATGAATAACCTGATAAATAATGCCGTAAAATTTACTGAAAACGGAAATATTACAATTTCCGCTGAAGATTACGCAGGCGATAAATTTCTAGTTACGATAGAAGATACTGGAATAGGAATGTCAAAGGATGAGATAAATTTGCTGTTTGATCAGTATAATTATTATTACAAGGAAGGAACTCGAGGCGAAAAGGGCAACGGCCTTGGAATAACTA
The DNA here is from genome assembly GCA_964386495.1 of uncultured Leptospirales bacterium. Taxonomy (GTDB): domain Bacteria; phylum Spirochaetota; class UBA4802; order UBA4802; family JAFGJZ01; genus CAYLTM01. Next base: position 695 of record CAYLTM010000116.1, on the reverse strand, counting down.
TATGTAAAAATTTTATTGAACTTCACGGAGGATTGATTTTTATTGAAAGTGAAATAAATAAAGGCTCAACTTTCAAGATATTATTGCCGAAGTATTGATATGGGAAAAAAGTCGGAATCGAGATCATTATTTTTGAAACTTGCGGCGGCGAATTGTGTTTTTTTCTGTATGCTTGCAGGGTTGTCGGTTTATGCTGTTAAGAAATTTCAGGTGCAGGATTATAATTCTGTAATGGATCTTACATCAGCTGAGCTCCTTCGGAAAACAGAGATTTTCATACCATACGGAAATTATGCGGATGTACAGGAGTTCCTTACCTTATTTAATACCGAATTATCTGTAAAATATGGATTATTAACTATGACATTATTCGGAAAAACCGCTGATGATAACTCCTTCAAAAAAATAGAATCATTGAATTACGGTAATTATGATAATAAACTGACCGGGATAAAACTGGTTTCTGATAAATCGAAAAATCTCCGTAAAGGATTGAGCGGATCGTTTGTAGATAAAAAAATTTACAGAAACGGAAGGGGTTATATCATCAACGCCTATAGCCCTGTAATTATCGGCGGAAAAACCCTCGTCGCGGTATTCACATTCAGTGCGGGAAAAACATTTGTATTGGTTAATAACGGGATTGTCTTTTTGAAAAAATACTATATGGGATCGTTAGCAATATCGGCATTGTT
>CAYLTM010000115.1:10920-12873 GCA_964386495.1 uncultured Leptospirales bacterium | reverse complement strand
CCTTCATACTTTCTTTTTGGAGCCACAAAAAGAAAGTATTACAAAGAAAAACGGCTAGGGTGGTTTCCAGTTGTAGTGACAAGTCCATTCGGCACATCGCGGTATCCTTTTATTGTTACTTGTCTTGTACCAGCCCCTGTCTGCCGTCTGCGACAGGTAGGCGACTGAGTACAGTAAGCGGTTAAGCGAAAAGTAGACTGACTACTAAAAATATTGTGCCGCCGATATAAACACCGATTTTATTTTGATTCATGAAAATTATCAATCAGTTGTGACTTTTACAGTTCCGTCTGATTGTATTTCAAGAGTATAATCACTACCACCTGTTATGGTTATGCGGGATTTATCCTTTTCCTTCCATGCGTCATCAACCTTCTCTTCCCAGTAGAGATTTCCCCAGCCTGTTTCTTCAGCAGATTCATAATTTGTGCTTGCATCAGGATTAAGATATCCTTTCCAGTTAAGGTCATCATCGCCATTCAAATAATTAATATTTTTTAGCTGATTACTAGTTTTATTCATAACCCTGATCCTTGACGGATCGTCACTACAGGAAACATAAACAATGAGAGATAACAAAATAGCGATTATTTTATACATAATTTTCTCCTAAGTTTGTTAAAAACAATAAATCCTATGTCTATAAAGCAATAACTTTTTTAATAAAAAAAATCATCTGCTGATTAATAAAAAGAATTTTTTAGATTTTTCTATTTATTAAAATCAGTTCCTATTGATTCATCCACCAGAAACTAATCAGTAATTTATTTCACTAATCTTATTATTCTCATAAAACAACAGTATAAATGTTATTGTGAGTTTCGTCTCGTCTTTTTCAAAATTTCAAGGTATCTTTTTATCTCTGACACCTTTTATTCGTCAAAATATTTCATTTTTTAATGAATTTCGTCAATTTTTTCTTAATTTCGGTTTTTCTAGCGTATATATTCAAGTTAATATTTTCCAATTTGACAAAAACTCCAAAAATATAAACATAGTTCATGGGGATTAATTCACCAGAAACTTCATAATAAAAAATTACAGCATTGGAAAAATAAAGTAATGAACCAGTTTATATCAATAATATTAATAATAATATTATTATCGAGTACAGTCATTGCGTCGCAAAATTCCGGACAAAAAGAAGTTCAGGCGGAAATCAATGTTTTTGCCGATGATGCTGAAAATTCAAAAAACTCAGCATCTGCGGAAATAATTAAATCTACAGAAATCAATCCGTCCGAAAAGCTGTCTGATAAAATAGGGAACAAGTCCGGCATTTCGGTAAACAAAACCGGCTCGCATGGTAACCGCATTCATATAAGAGGTGCAAACAGCAGTCAGACAGCTCTCTATGTTGACGGAGTTTTCACTGGCTACCTGGACGGCAGCAACAACACGCTGGAACTTTTGGACAGTTCCGCTGTCGAACGCGTTGAAATTTATAAAGGGTTTGTACCGGCGGCTTTTCAGAAAGGTACTATCGGCGGAGCTGTTAACATTGTCACCAAAAATCATTCAAGGGCGAACGATAATTTCATGTTGACATTACTTTATGGATCGTTCAATACTATGAAGGTCAGCATGTCCGCTAACGGCTCGAATAACCAGCCGGGATTATTTGTCGCTGCCGCCGCCGCTCACACAGACGGGGATTATTCCTATACCAACAACAACGGCACTGTTCTTTTAAAAAGCGATGACTTCACGGCAAAAATGAAAAACAATTACAGTGATGATTTTTCAGTTTTTGTAAAAGGTAATAATCTATCATCCAGCCATCTTTATCTATCTAACAACTTTAATTATAATTCCAGAGGTTTGTCCGGTATAGATTCCATCGTTACTGAAAAATCAGCAATTAAAACATTTTCTAATAAATTGGATGGCGGGATGACCGTTTTATCATCCTTCAATAAAATCGATTCATATTTTGCTATTTCGTCACTTATA
>CAYLTM010000115.1:0-10751 GCA_964386495.1 uncultured Leptospirales bacterium | reverse complement strand
GGTCTCTAGATTAAAAAATATTATGAAAGGCCTTTATAAAAAATTTTCAGAGATAAATGATAAATCGATTAATTATCCTGCTCAAAAAGAAAACTCAACGACGCTAACCATTGAAAACGATATTCCATTAACCAGCAAATTCTCTATTGTTCCGCTTTGCCGTTCAGAAATTTGGCGCTATGATTTCACCGATGAGTATTATTATTACTATAACAACGGCACTTTCAGTAATTCTGTTTTCGATTATTCCGCTGATGGGCAGATCGGCTTTATTTACAAAATTTCCAGACAAAATTTCATGTTGAAAAGTAATTTTGGTACTAACACTAAACGTCCTTCCTTTTCGGAACTTTTTGGTGATTCCGGTTACATTACAGGAAACATTAATTTGCTTCCTGAAAAATCCTGCAATTCCGATCTTTCACTTTATTATACCCAAACTGGGAAAAATAATTTTAACAAGTTTTACATTAATTCCAGTGTCTTCTACAATTATATTTATGATATTATTATTTATGTAAAAAATTCCAGATCATCACTACGTGCCCAGAATATCAGCAATGCAGCTTGTTACGGCAGTGAATTTTCCACCGGCAGCCGGTTTTTCAACCACATCGACCTTTCCGGCAATTTCACTTATCAGATGACAGTCGATAAAGGAGATATCCCATATTATAGAAATAAGCTGCTGCCATACAGACCGGTTTACGAGTCATATTTCGCTTTATCACTTTTCAATAATTTCGCGGAAGCTGAGTACAACTGCGGCTTAACCGGTTACAATTTCAGAGACAGAGCCAATTCTAAAGTGAATTTTTTAAACCACCGTGTAATTCACAATACACATTTTAGAATCACCACTCATGAAAAATTTACCGCTCTGCTTGAAATTAAGAACTTCACAGATAATAGAACTACCGACATTATCGGTTACCACCTTCCCGGCCGCTCATTATTCCTTTCAATTACCGTGAAATTTTAATAAGCCAAGGTGTTGATTTCACAACAGATATAAATCGACAGTGTATGTAAAAAATTATTTGACACATTTCATTAAAATTGTCAATGATACAAAGTACAAAATAAACATTCAGCAGAGATATATATGAACAACGAAAATAACAATCTATCATCAAATGAAAACGACAACGAAGATTTTTCTAAATTATTCGCGGAATCCCTGAACAAAACTGAGAAATATCAGCCTGGTCAAAAATTATCCGGAAAAGTAATATCAATCAATCAGGATTACATATTTATTGATATTGCCAGCAAGAGCGAAGCCATTCTATCAACTGACGAATACAGGGATTACAAAGGTCAAATAAGTATAAATGCCGGTGATCAGATTGATTGTTTTATTGTTTCACAAAAAGGCGGAGAAATCGAAGTCACTGCCAATATCGGCAAAGGATTCGTTAACTCTTCGATTCTTGTTACCGCTTATGAAAATGAAATTCCTGTCTATGGAAAAGTCCTGTCGCTCACCAAGGGCGGCTATTCAATTTCGATTGGAGAAATACAGGGATTCTGCCCGCTTTCTCAGATTGATGTAAAATCGTCCGACAACAATAACGCTCACATTAACAGAGTTTACCTTTTTAAACTCATTGAGATTAAAAACGGCGGCAACACTTTCGTTGCTTCCAGAAGAGCCCTTTTACAGGAAGATAAAGAGAAAGCTGAAAAGTCTCTGAAAGACACTTTGAAAATTGGTGATGTTTTAAATGTTAAAATTTCCAAACTCGCGGAATTTGGCGTTTTTGTTGATATTGGCGGCATGGATGCTTTAGTTCCTAGATCAGAAATCAGTCATTCAAAATTCACAACCATAGAAAGTTTTCAAGCTGGTGCTTTCCATGACGCGAAAGTTATCGATATCGACTGGAGTTCCAGAAAAATCACTATGAGCTTCAAACAGACCGAAGGGGATTCTTGGAAAAACATTAAAAAATATACCATTGGAAATTCATATAAGGCAAAAATCACAAACTGTATAAAAAGCGGTGCGTTCGCTGAAATCGAACCCGGCATAGAAGGATACATACCTATTAATAAAATCGACTGGTCTAAGAAAATAACCCGCGTTGAAGACGCTGTAAATATCGGCGATGAAGTAATGGTCACAATTCTAGAGATTAATGACGCAGACAGAAAAATTCTCCTCGAAGTTTCCACCGACAACAGTTCATGGAATGATTTCGAGAAACCTTCCAACGAAGTTTTTCCTCTCACAATTGAATTTCCTACTAAAGGCGGCGTTGTAGCACGTATGGAAAACGGCATGGAATGTTTCGTTCCAAAAAGAGAACTTGTAAAGCTTGGTGATGTTGACAAGCTGTATAAAACCGGCGAAGTAATCAACGTAGTAATTATCGAAACAAATTCCAAAGAAAAAAAACATATATGCAGCGAAAAAAAGGCTGTGGCTCTTGCGGAACAAAAAGAAGTCAGTAAATATTTCAATAAACAGGACAGTTCAAATTCATCCTCCCTGGGAGCTATGTTCGGGGATGTCTTTTCTAATATTCAAAACAAGATTAAGTAACATGATAAAGTTAAAAAACGGTAAAGACATAGCCTATAACGAAAACTTTGATATTTTCTATCAGAATCTTCTGTCAGGTATTATTACTGAGTCGGCGAAAACTGCTAACGAAGCGTGCGGATTAAATATTGATATGGAAGAATATAACAAACTGCTTTTAAAAGAAGTTATGGACAACAGCATATTTATTACTCATCAATTGTTTGAAATTTCCAAGGTCAATGAGAATTTATCTAAGTTCATTATTACGGGCTTTTTATTTAACTGTATTGTCATGTCTATTCCGAATCTTAACGATTATATTGTTAGTGACAAAAAAGAAGAGACTATTCATTAAAAAGGTGTCGGGTTTGTCATGTCCTCATTATTTTTTGAAGTTCAAAACACTTCCCTGTTGATTCAGGGTAACCTGGTTTACATAAACAAGGCAGTTCCGGCACAAACAATCGGAGCTGCTTATAAAATTCTCGTCGATGAAATTTCCGCGGCCAATTCAATTATTATTAAATGTCTCTCAAACGATGGAAAACTTATAGGAATTGAACGATCAAATATCATACTAAAGATAGACAATACTATAAGCATAATTGTCTACCTTTTAAAATTATTGTCCAACGATAACACAGCCTTATCATCTGATATCACTTTTATCGGTTCTCTTTTTACAATTGATCTATATTTTAATAATGATAACTGGACCATGACCTCCCAGATTCATAATCTGTCAAAAACGACTACTCATGACTATAAATTCTTTTCTGAAAGCATTATAAAACCCAAACTCATGGAAAATCTCGAGCGTTTTAAAGAATTCTGCAAAGACAACAATCTTACTGATGATGAAAAATCGCAATTATCAAAACTTTCCTTTGAGCTGCTTTTTTCCATAATAGTACTAAGATATTACATATCCGCATGCATAATGAACAGCTGATTTTTTTGATTCAGGCTATACATATAATGCATCCATGAATAAGCACTTGACAAATTATTATGCTGAATTAGATTATCAGTAGAAGTGGACTTTTGAAAATTACTCAGTAATTTTCAAAGGAGACCTTTTTGAGTTAAATATCGGATAAAACTGATTTTTTTCAAGTAATCAAATACTTATAATAAAATGGTTATACTCAGACATTACAGCTCTCCGCTCGTCAGCGGCGGGCGGAGGCGATAATGTCTATGGAAAACCACTGTCTGATAGGTATATAATGAATAAATCAGTTTTAGAGATGCTCATAATTATAAAATATAAAAGAGGTGACCTTATGACAAAACTATATCAGGTTTACAAATGTGATAAATGCGGAAACATTGTCGAAGTGCTTCATGAATCGGGCGGTGAACTGGTTTGTTGCGGACAACCGATGACTTTACAGACTGAAAAATCAGCAGACAAAACTACTGAAAAACATGTACCGGTTATTGAAAAACTTTCTGATGGAAAAACTAAGGTTTATGTTGGAACAACGCTTCATCCGATGACTAACGAACATTTTATTGAATGGATAGAAGTTATTACCAGTGACAAAATTTACAGAAAATATTTGAAACCGGGATCTGCTCCTGAAGCGATATTTACAGTTGATGGAGATATAATTTCGGCAAGAGAATATTGTAATGTTCATGGTCATTGGAAATCATAAATAGGAGACAAATGATGAAAAGTATTAAGGGAAGCAAAACAGAAAAAAATCTACTAAAATCTTTTGCGGGCGAATCCCAGGCACGAAACAGATACACCTATTTCGCGTCAGCCGCAAAAAATGAAGGTTATCAGCAGATATATCGCATATTCGAAGAAACTGCTAACCAGGAAAAAGAACACGCGAAAAGAATGTTCAAATTTCTTGAAGGAGGAGAGCTCGAAATTACAGCGACCTATCCGGCTGGAAAAATCGGAACAACCGCTGAAAATTTAAAAGCATCCGCTATGGGAGAAAATGAGGAGCATACTAAACTTTATCCAGAATTCGCAAAGATTGCCGAAGAAGAGGGCTATAGTGAAGTGGCTGTAATGTATAACAAAATTTCGATTGCGGAAAAACACCATGAAGAACGATATCTTAAACTTCTGAAAACAATTGAAGACGGTTCTACATATAAAAAATCCGCGAAGACTCAATGGGTCTGTGCAAACTGCGGATACATACATGAAGATTCCGACGCACCGGAAGTTTGTCCAGCTTGTCTGCACAAAAAAGAACATTTTTATGTTATGAATGAAACTTTCTAGTAATAGGCTTTCGATTTAATTTTCAAAACGGGCAATTTTAATTTTGCCCGTTTTTCATACAAACAATAAGTTAAATGATAACACCTCTCTTATAAAATAATCGCACTGTCATTTATTAATAGTTTCAGTTTTCTTCAGCAAATCCACAAGGTCGGTTGTAGTTTGAACAAGTTCATTAATTACATTAGCGGTCTCAGCGGAATTTGCTGCGTTAGACTGCGTTATATGGCTGGCGTTTTCAAGCGATTTTGTTATCGATAATGTAGCGTTTCGTTGCTCCTTCATGGCATCAGCCACACTCGAAGAAACAGTGTTAACCTCATGAATTGAATTTTTAACATTAATACTAAGTTCAAGCTGTTTCTGGGCGGAATCATTCATTTCAGAACTAAGCTTGGCTGAAATTTCAAGCGTATCCTTCATCGCTCGCACATTCTTATCCAACTCTTGAAATAATTCATAATGACTGTCAATATTACGTCCAGTCTCATTTATTAGCTGTGAGATTTCCTTCGCGGACGCGGTGCTCTTCTCAGCCAGTTTGTATATTTCATCCGCGACAACCGCGAAACCACGACCGGCATCACCTGCCCGCGCCGATTCTATAGCGGCATTCAAAGCTAGAAGATTTGTTTGATCAGCAATTTCTGATATCAGAGCAATGATACTCTTTATACGTTCTGAGCTCTCGTGTATACTTCTCATACCGGCAAGTGCAATTTCGGAATCTTCAGCTGCGTCCTTTCCCTGTACAATGGCTTTTTTCGATTCTGTAAGAATCGCGGTGGATCTTCCGCTAACATTAGTAATCAGCTGATTCAAATTCTCCATAATAGAATCAATCTGGTTAATCATAACCGCCTGTTTAGTAATCTTATCCGTAACATCATGAATTGATCCTGAAATTTCTTCCATTGCAGCCGACGACTCTTCAAGAATCGCGGCTTGATGTTGAGCGCCGTCAGCGACAGCACTGGATGTAATTGTAAAAACATTAGCTGTGCCTTCAAGTTTAACTGTAGTCTCTTTAATGGACAGTAACAGTTTTGAAATAATCTCATATTGCTTACGGCTATGTTCACCACCTTCAAGATGCATTTTATCCGACATGCCGCGCAAATAAATATTAATATATGAGATTAAGGCGGTCACTATAATCGCGAATGAACTATTTGCTACAGCCGCCCCGGAAATTTCAAGTGAAACGGCATCAAGCTGTCCGCGAAAATATAAATAAAACACCACATTGAAAGATAAAAAAACAAAAGTAATAATCGGGATTACTTTCTTCCTGCTAAAAACAGCCGCGAATACTATGACATAGAAAAAATAGAAAATGTAAGATGAAAATCCCGCGTAAGGTTTCTGCAGAGCATTAATCCATCTTGCTGCCATAATAAGTAGTATCGTTGGTATTAAATATATATTGACACCTATCAAATACCTGCCTTTTATAAGAAAGATATTTCCCAGAATCAATAAAATAATTATGGTACCAGCTCCGACAAGTGCTCTTTGAAATCCAGCAGGATTTACTACTGAATATATAATTATCAACAATACTAGCAATACAGTTGCTACCGAGTAAAAATAAAACAATGCCCCTGCTTTTTTGCGTGTCAAAAGATCAGATGTGTTGTATTTCGAAAGAAATACTTCATTAATTTTATCAAAGATAATCATTATTTCGAACCCCATTGTTCTATTATTTATATATATGGTAAACATCATCGATTAAGCTAATTTATCAAGAATAAAATGTAAAATATTTTATTATTCAGGATGTCAATATTTAATCGACAGTCTGATTGTCAGGTAAACATATCATACATCAAGGAACTTATTCTTGACAATTATAATCCCTTTGGAAATATTAACTCTGGAAATCAGTTTACGATAAATCTTTAAACTATAATATGTATACGATTTAATTAAATTTTACAGCCTGAACGTGTTCAGAATTATGCAAATGTGAGAGAAAGGAAATACAGATTAAAATGCAAACATTAAAAAAAATACTAATCAGTTTATTTCTTTTACATATATTATGGATCGAATTAATTATATTATCTTCAATATATCTCCGTTTTTATAATCCAGGAATAACCTCTTTAATGATATATCGCAAAGTAATCAATAAATTTGAAAATATGAAACTGGAATTCATTAGCATTGATCTGATTAAAAAAAAGCACATAATACTCCTCGTTCATACTGAAGATCCTGATTTTTACCTGCATTATGGAATTGACATAGAATCAATGAAAAATGCTTATAAAGTTAATAAAAAACTCGGATATAAATATTCGGGAGCAAGTACAATTACGCAGCAGTTCGCCAGAACAATGTTTTTATTTCCAGATAAATTATATGTAAGAAAGTATTTTGAAATATTAGCATCATTAATAATGGAAATGATTATTCCAAAAAATAGAATACTTGAGCTTTACATCAATTGTGCTGAAACAGGAAAAGGTATTTATGGGTTTGAAACGGCGAGTTTATATTATTATAAAAAAAGCTTTGCGGCACTGAGCGACCAACAGGTAATTAATCTATTCACAATACTTTCTTCACCAATAAGGTATTCACCAAAGAACTTCTCCAACAGGAAAAGACTTCTTTATAGAAATTATTTTTTGAGTTCGGAGTTGAAAAACATTCAACGGCAGAAAATTAAATAATCTACCAATTATAATCACCCTCAATGCTACCAAAATATTTCTCAATTTCTATTGAGGTAATATATCCATAAAACGTATATTTAAACCTATTGTTTTTCAAAGCCTCAGAATATTGAACCACAGTAGCTTCTTCCTCCGACTCAACGGTAACTTCAACATTCCCATTAGACATATTCGTAGCTGAACCATGCAACCTAAAAGCATCAGCAACACTTTTACAGTAATAACGACAGCCGACACCTTGAACATCGCCTTTTAAAATCAATTTAAACTTCATGACTTTTCACCAATAGTTTTTCTGAAGGAATTAATTGTATTATCATTCAATGGGATCTTCAATTCCGCGATAGTACTATTATTAACGCATCTAATAACAAAATGATCCGATGACAAACCAAAACTTCGAAGCATCATAATCACAAATATTATTCCTAGTCCACCGCCCTCTTTAAGACTATCCTCATAATTCACCGTCAAATAATCAGTTAGATTCTCATAAGATTCGGCAAACTGATACTTAGACTTAATATTACTGATCTCAATATCTGTAAGAACTGCAGGATTTTCAATTCTAGCAATAAAAAGATTGTCAGAAGAAATCATATATATATCCGCAGTAATATTTTCCTTCCTTGCCATATCAATAAATTTAGAAACCCGCTTAGAAGTCATCTCCAGCTTAAATAATTCAAGAGCCGTCCTGTATGGTACAATATCAAGAGCGTTATTTTTCGGCAGATATTTTTCAAAATAAATATTTTTAAAATTTGCTTTAACAGCATTAAGTAAAAGCTCATTTATACAAGTATAAATCGGCATTTTCAAATCCAGATAATTATATTCGGACAATAAATCGTCAAGGTAATCAAGAATCTGATTCTTGATTACCTCATCATTTTCATAAATCCTTGCTTTATATCTTTTATCAATGTTCATCTAGTTAGAATATAATTCCGGCTGATTCGCGTCTGTATATTTCTTGCTTTTTCCATCAAATCCATTTTGCTTTAAAAAATCATCGAAAGCGTCCTTCATTGGCTGTGTAATTTTCGACTTAGCAATATTAAATTTCTGGTCATATTTTGAACAATAAACTCTCATCGTATAACCACCAGAGCCTGTACCGGAAAATCTCGCTTTGATGGTATTTCCATCACTAAAATTCAACACATATGCAGCATTTTTATCCGCGATTTTATGTGTCAATGGATGATTATAATCCCAACTCTGTGCTGATTCCAAAACCAGTGTACCAAATTTTCTTCCCGCACAAGCTCCGGCATTTGCAATAATAGTCGTTAATTTATTTTTTTCATCATCTGAACTTCCCGAAACTTCACCTCGCGTAAAATATACTCTGCCGAATTCAGACCAAATATCTTCCATGAGTTCCTTAGGTGTCTTCCCGGTATGAAGAATAATTTTCAACAAGAAGACTGTAGCAAATATACCATCCTTTTCACGCAAATAAGGATTACCAACACCATTACTTTCTTCAACACCCCAATTTCCTAATTCTGCAATCCATTTAAATCCTGTAGGTGTTTCAACCGTAGCAACTTTTTTTGGAGAAAACTTCTTATTCAAAAAAGGTTCCATTTTATCAATAGCATCAGCCGTAACAGTTGACCGGCAGAAATATATTGTATCCGAAAAGAGTTTCTCGACATTAATCAATTCAGAGTATTTAGCGAATAGAGCGAACTCATCTGCTGACTCAACAAAAAACCCTTTACCACCGTCCAATCTGCGGTCAACATCGGAATCCCATGCGGCAGTTATGTCATACTCTCCAGAACTGCTCAACGCGATTAAATCTTTCACATAATCAAAATCAGGTTCAGGATGCAAAGGTTCACCCTTTTCATCTATACCGCCAAGATCTTCCCTTGGTTCTTCGCGAAGCATCATGCAATTAATACCAAGTCTATTTATAAAAACTTCACGGGCAAAAGGACCCGCTGCGCCATTCATAGAATCCAAAGCACATTTTATACTTTTTCCTTGAATTTTCTGTTTCATATCAGTAAAGTTAAATATTTCATCAAGTAAGTCAGAATATTGTTTAATAATATCAATATATTCAATTTTTTTAATTTCTACAGACCTGTCGAAATTAGCAATCATATAAGTGGTCACAGAATTTTGGAGAGCGTGAATCTTGTTAACAGTTTCCTCCAATGCTGGTGCACCGGTTTCAATATTAACTTTAATACCAACATCTGTATAAGGATTATGAGAAGCTGTCAAAATGATTCCACCGGCAGCTTTTAACTTTCTTATACAATGAGACATTGCTGGTGTACTTGCAAGCCCTTTCTCCGCGATTACTACACTAAAACCATTCGCTACAAGAATTCCAGCGATAGTTCTAATTCTATCTTTATTACCTTTTCTAGGATCTCCGCCAATTATTAAAGTTTTATTATTTTCAGCAATTTTTTCTCGATCAGTAATATCTTTAAAATACAAAGCGATACCCTGTGAAAATTGCTCCAAAAATAGAGGTTGATTATAAATTTCCTGTTTTAAACGAAGACCGGATGTGCCCATTTTACTAATTGTAAAGGGAGTAACAATTTCATGAGTCTCAATGTAATCTATCATACTTAATCCTCTCTATTATATTCTATATTCAATTCATAATTTTAATCATGTATATTGTCAACAAATTATTGATAAGTTATTACTTCTAAAATTTAATAAATTCCACCATACAATTTAAAAAAAGTAAAAAGACGCAAAAAACCCTGAGTGAATAAACACTCAGGGTTTTAATAATATGGTCAAGCCTCACGACAGATTAGTAATGGTGAGCTGAGAACATTACTGTCCTTACACCTCCATCCTATCAACCTCGTAGTCTCCGAGGTGTCTTTAGCTGGCTTACACCAGAGGGAAATCTAATCTTGGAGTTGGCTTCCCGCTTAGATGCTTTCAGCGGTTATCCATTCCGAACATAGCTACCCGGCCATGCCACTGGCGTGACAACCGGTGTACCAGAGGTTCGTCCATCCTGGTCCTCTCGTACTAGGGACAGATCTCCTCAAATTTCCAGCGCCTGTAGAGGATAGGGACCAAACTGTCTCACGACGTTCTGAACCCAACTCGCGTTCCACTTTAATCGGCGAACAGCCGAACCCTTGGGACCTTCTCCAGCCCCAGGATGTGAAGAGTCGACATCGAGGTGCCAAACAGTGCCGTCGATATGAACTCTTGGGCACTATCAGCCTGTTATCCCCGGCGTACCTTTTATCCGTTGAGCGATGGCCCTTCCATACGG
>CAYLTM010000114.1:12000-12888 GCA_964386495.1 uncultured Leptospirales bacterium | reverse complement strand
TATCCGGGTCGATTTCCTGATACTTCACCGCACGAAATTTTCTTGCGGAATATTTTCCATCTTCTAATATTTTCCGCATCAGAAGTGCGACAACTTCGCTAACCGACAATTCATTAGCCACTGAAAAATTCTCCAGTAACGATAATTTACCAATATTGATGTTAACAGACGATTTAATCATAATAAACTCCGATTTTGATTGTTTGGAGGGGTGGCAAGATTTGTAGAAAAAGACCCTCTATTAATATATACGAAGGAAAATCGAAAATGAATAAAAAAAGTTAGCGTTTTAAAAGAAAATTCTTGAAAATTCTTAAAATAAATGGTGCCAGAGAAGTATTAGAGGTCTATTATGTCTCATCTGTGATTTTTTAAGGTGTCAGAGACAATTTATTGTTAGGCTTGTGGCAAATGAAGGCCAGCCCGCGTTACTGCGAAGCAGTCGGGATGGATATACACGATAAAGATTAGACCTGTTGCAACAATTGAATGCCGCTGCCGCGCCGGATCGATTTTTCATCATTTCTGGAAACCCCCCATAATATTGTCGGACATACTCTTAAGCGAGTTGTATGACGATTTTTCCGGATTCAGGAAATTATTTATCTGAGAATATTGTTATGAAGAAAAAATTGAAATTTCGCCTCATCAAATAATTGATTTGACAAAATTGAATGTGTAGATCGTTATACGAGTTTATCGAATTTTTAGTATGAGGTTGTAGACGCATGAAGAAATTTATTAGTATATTTGTTTTTACTACTGTTTATTTTGTATCTATTGGGTCATTGTTTGCTGGGAAACTTGTGGTTGTTGAATACCCTACGGCTGTTAATCGTCCAAATGTAAATTCCTATATAGCGACTGCTGTTGACCAGATTATTGATA
>CAYLTM010000114.1:11088-11990 GCA_964386495.1 uncultured Leptospirales bacterium | reverse complement strand
AAATCAGCCAAAAATGGCTCAGGGATTTGGAAATGCTTCCGCAATTTCTGCAGGTGCGGGTAATCTTGTTACCGATACTGATATTGAATATTTTTCCTTAGGTTTTGGCTTGGCTTTTTCAGGTCAGTTGCCAAGTGAGGGGAGTTCAATACCGGACAAGTTTAATCAGATATCTACCAATCTCGATGAAGGCGGTGATGCTTATTTTGGTTTCGGTTGGGGTGTTTCATATGTGAATTTGACAATTCCCGGCAAACTTATCGCGGCTTTACCGAATAATGATAAGTTTCAATTCTGGACAAAATTTGGATGGAGAGAAAGCGAGCTTCTTGGAATAGAAGGGTCTAACAAATTGTTTGGTTTCGGTACTCAATATTTTTTAACTGATGATATTGTGAAGGTTGATACCGGTAAGTTTTCTATTTTTAAAATCAGGCCGGTAACTATAAATACTGGAATAACATATATCTCTAATGAGATATTTAACACTATCACTTTGTCGGAGTCTGTCGATTCTGAGGCTGCTACAGTCACCATGACTAATGTTTTTGACCAGAACATTAAAAGCTGGTCTTTCGTTGTTCCTGTCGAAGTTGCGTCATCTGTAAATATTGCTTACTTTTTTAATATTTTCGGCGGACTGGGTTTTGATATGGTTCTTGGAAAAGCTAGTGTAACAGTCGATACTACCACTACTATTGATATTGATGCTAATAATAGTAAACTGGAAATCTCTGATGGTGTCTTCGAAATGGAAGATTCTTCTGCAAGTTCGATGCCTTCGGTTATCCGACCTAAGTTGTTTTTTGGAGTAGGTATAGATATCTATGAGACTGTTATTGCTGAGATTTCTACCGCTTATTATCCGTTTTCAGGTTTGTCTGTTGGTCTTGCTGTCGGTG
>CAYLTM010000114.1:10238-11078 GCA_964386495.1 uncultured Leptospirales bacterium | reverse complement strand
GTTTTTAAGAAGGAATGTTTGGAGTTGTTTACATGAAGTTTATTATTGTTTCTGTTATTTTATTTATGATTACCTTTTCCTTTGCAAAGGATTTGAAGGATATTGATGAAATTTCTGAATCCAATGGAAAAAAAATTATTTTAGACCGGATAAAGGGAACCCGAACCGTTGTTAGCCCTGACGGTAAAAAATTTGTTATTGATTTAAACGGTAAAACTCCGTATGGTCAAAGTATTGATCCTGAACTGTCCAGGGTTCAGCAGCTTCCGGTTGAGATTATTGTGCGTTATGAACCTTTAAAATCTGATGATATTTTCGCTGATGATGTTCAGATATTGTTTGATGAGTTTATTCGGGCATTTAAAGGTAAATTCGGTAAAACTTTTCTTAATGCTCCAGATCGAGTGGATATTGAATTTTCGAATTGCCGGTTTTCCGAATACGGGTATTGCTATAAAAAAGCACGAAATTTGCTGGTTATTATTAGTATCGGTAAAGGTAGTCAAAAAGATTTTCAAGTGAATAATCTTAATTTGAAAAATAAAGAGGTCAGACACAATTTAATTGAAGATATTTTGAATTATCTTTCATCTATTGAAGTGAAAAAGGATCCGGAAAAAAAATAACGGGTTTTACAATTCTGATGAATTAATGCAAAATTGTAATTATATTCTTGTCAGAAATACTATATATTCTGTTAGATGGAACTAATATTGTTACTGATTTTTCTTTGATAGTCTGTAAGGTTCTGAAGGGATAAATCGTTCTTCTGAATTTTTTAAGATCGATCAGAATATGAATAATTGCAAATATTTTATTAAAGTTTTTGTTTTTTTTGCC
>CAYLTM010000114.1:9707-10156 GCA_964386495.1 uncultured Leptospirales bacterium | reverse complement strand
ATAGACATTAGGGAATTTTACGGTAATATTTTTTTATCATGATTTCTGACAATTTTATTGAATTGTCTAACTAGTTTTAGTTATTATTTAGGGATTTATTAAAAAAAATAGTTGATTATAAATAAGTGTTAATTTTAAGTTAACATTGAAATTGTGTTAGGGGCTTTGCCCGAGTTATGAATTTCAACAAATACAGGAGAACAGTTATGTTAAGGAAGGTGTCCAATTTTTTAATCGCAGCATTGGTAGTTTTGAGCTTTTCAGCCGTTTTAGCACAAAATGCACCAGATGCTCAACCAGAGCAGAAACCAGCGGCAAAATCCAGTGATAGTGTAGCGCCGACATCAACTCAGCTAAATCCAAGAGAGGAATATTCTGAAGCTGATAGACCGGAAGAAAATTATCTGGCAAAATTTAATTTTTTGGTGTAATATTAAAATGTTGCATTA
>CAYLTM010000114.1:343-9697 GCA_964386495.1 uncultured Leptospirales bacterium | reverse complement strand
GCGGGTTCAGGTATTAATGAAATATAATCTTGAACAGATATATACTCTAAATGTTATTACTACTAATTTTAAAAAGGATCATCCTGAATGGGAATCCGACTATAATAAAATTTATGATGGCTACAAAAAGGCTATGGATCTTTATTATAGAAGAAATATCATTTATTCAAGAGTTAAACTTGAAGAAAACAGAAAGCACATAAACGAATTTTATAAAAAAGTTTCTGATATTTACAGAGATGATACTCTTGAAATGTTAAACAGATGTGCGTCAGCTATTTTGGAGCTTGATTTACAGGCAAGTACATCACTGAATCCGAACGCGAGCAGAAAACTTTTTAATCAGAAAATGCGTTTAAGAGTAGCTTATGGTCAGTTGGACGACGCGGAAAGAGCTCGTTTGGATAGATTTTACGGGCTTTCAATTTTTCATTATAGAGTAGCCAAGACTTACGCTATAGCTATTCTTGAAGACCTTGACCCTGAACAGTATGCAGCTAAGAAGGATGCTCATTCTAAGTACTACATACATAAAGCTGATAATTTAAACCGTATTATGAATGATAAGGTTGTTACGAAAGCTTCGGAAGTAGTTGATAAAACTGATGATACGAAAAAACAGAATGAAGAAAATAAAGGTGTTGATCCTGAACTTCAATAGTTAAATATAAAGAAGAGGGTGCAAGCCCTCTTTTTTTATTGATATCGGATTGTTATTTCCTGAAATACTGAAGACTTTTCCGTTTTTTCTGAAGTTAACAAATTTCGTAGAGGTTATTTAAATATTGATGTTAAAATACCATGGTACAAAAATAAAGTACTTTTGTTTATTATTACTATTATCGTCATTGACATTAGTTATAAATTCCACTCCACTTAATTTGATGGAATTCCCTGTTTACAAAGTTGTTATCGACGCTGGTCATGGCGGCTATAATATGAAACCTACCGATCAATATGGTGATCGGTATGATCCGATTACTAAAAAGTTTCTACGCGGATTTAATTATGGTGCTAGCTTAGATGGTTATGACGAAAATATTTTAATGTATCAGATTTCTGGAAAGGTTATGGCTATTTTAAAATTGTTGGATCATAAAGGTGACTTCGACAAATTTAAAATGATTGCAGCAAAATATTCCAATTCTTCTTTATCTAGGGTGATTATTGAGTCCCACGAAATCCGCCCAAAAGGAAAAAATCGTATAGATGTTTATAACAGCAATGATCCGAATAAAGACTTTCGTATCTTTGATGGAAATGGGCTAGGTCGAATTTCTAAGATAAATAGTTTAAAACCGCATTTGGTGGTCTCGCTCCATTGCGATCAGTACATGCCTGGCGACAACCGCGGGTTCGGTGCCGTTATTGCTCCTCCTCTTTCTTGTTGAAAGCGAAAGATAATTTAGCCAGAAATTCTTCAACGGAATATTTTGATAAAAGCCCATATTCAGGATGGATTCGTGAGGATTTTCGGCGAAGTCTTTTTCAGTGGTATTTGAGTGACTCGATGTATTATCTGATGGGCTATCCTCTAACCGCAAAAAATGAATTAAATTATGACAGGTTCTCAAGTTATTCCTATAACATGGTTAGCTGGCGTTATGCCGACAAACCGGGTTGGGAGATTTCTGCCAGTAAGCATCCTCATAATTCACAGTATTCGGATAATATTGATACACTTGCACTAAACAGCCCTTATTGGCAAAGAGAACGATCTGTTTATGAATCCTATAGAAGGGAGAATGGTAATGATGGTTTCGGTGGTGATAACTATTTTTCCGCGATGGAAATTATTCGTTTCGCGTTGACATCACTTTTCCTGAATAACGCGGATGCTCCTGTTCAAAAAACTGCTTCCCCATATATCTCTATCTGGGCGATTCCTCTATATATTAATGCGATATCTGCCTATATGGAACTTGGCTGCCTTGGTAATGAGCGTCTCAGATATCTTTTAATTTATAAACAGGATGAAATCGCGGAGGGTATCGCTGTCGGAATATATTCTTTGTTTGCGGGAATTGATATAAAAGCCGATAACTATACTTATAAGCCTATGGGAAAAAAACTTGATATTGAAAAATATTCTTTTCCTGATGGTAATAATTATTTTGATAGTGTAATTGAATAATATGAAGAATCTAATTGTTATTATTTTATGTGTTATTTTGATTCCGGTATATGCTGATGATCAGCTTAATGAATTGTTTATTGGAGCCGCTGAAAAATCGAAATGCTCGGTTGTATATATTAATTCTATGAAAAGCAGGAACGGTAAAAATGAAAAAGTTTCATACGGTTCCGGCACTGTTGTTTCTGATGAGGGCTATATCCTGACAAATTATCATGTGGTTCGTGAAGGTTCTTTTTTTCAGATAATTCTTCCGGATGGTACGAGTATTGTCCCGCAGAAATTATCCAATGGTTTGTATTATCTTTTTGACAAAGAGACTGATATTGCTGTTTTGAAAATAGACAGCAGCTTGTATAATCTAAAACCTATTGTTGCGGCTGATTCTTCAAAAGTCCGCACTGGCGAAATGGTTCTTGCTGTTGGACATCCATATGGTTTAGAAAATTCTGTTTCCAGCGGTATAGTTTCTTCAATCGGACGTTCTGATATTGGATTTTCCGAAATAGAAGATTTCATTCAGACTGATACCCCTATTAATCCTGGTAATTCCGGCGGTCCTCTGGTAAACACGAAAGGCGAAATGGTGGGTGTTAACACAGCCATTAAAACTGCATCCGGTGGTTTTGAGGGAATTAGTTTTTCAATACCGTCTAATCTTGCCATTAAGATTTGTAGGGAATTAATTGATCACGGTAAGGTTAAGAGGGGCTGGTTGGGCTTGGTTATTAAGGAAGGTTCAGGTGAATCAGTTAGCGGGAAGGTTGTTCGCGTTGTTAGTGTTCATTCGGATTCCCCCGCGTCATATATTGGTATATTACCGGATGATGTTATTCTCGAAGCCGATGGTGTGAGAATTACTTCGCGCAGTAAAATTTTGAAAATGGTTAAGAATAAGCCTGTCGGTTCCAGTTTGAATATTGTTATCAGCAGAAAAGGGAAAATAAAAAGATTTAGCTTGCCTATTAAAGAGAAGGATTCCTACAGCAATGTTTCAAACGCGGCTAAAAAAATTTTCAGTGCTTATGGGTTTGAGGTCGATCAAAACGCTTCAAGCGGGTTGATTATTATTTCCTATGTGTCGCCCGAAAAATCGGATATACATAAAAATAAACTCAAAGAGGGCGATTATATTCTTGCTGTTAACGGTAAGTATTTTGAGACAATTGAAGAGTTCGCGGAAATTTTACTTGAAAATTCTGATGGCATTAAATCAGTTAAAATTATTAGAGAATCGAAAGAGTTGGATGTTTCGTTGTAAATGAAAAGAATATTTTTAACAATATGTTTTTTGTTATTTAATCTGCCTGTTTTTTCGGAGTCGGTTAAAATTGATAATCAATTTATTAATTCATTAGCCGCGGAAAGTGTCGTCACACGTGATCAGAAAATTATGGATATGATTGATAAGCAGATCAACGCGAAAGGTTATGTTTTTGCTGCCAAGGATAGCAAGCTTTTGACACGTTATGTTATAACAATTATGCTGAATACCGGTTCGATTGAAATGAAAATTAATCTGTACACAGACAGAGATGATTATTTAAAACTTCTTCAAAAAGGTGATCAGTTTGAATTCAAGGGAAAGCTAATCTCTTTTTCTCCAGTTAATACGGAAAAGTCCTCCTATATACTAAATGTGCTGTTGGAAGAAGGAAGCGTTATTGTAGAATAGTGCAAAATTTATATTAATTATCACAAAATAATTTGACAAACCTCTTTATAAGATATTGTATATCATTTTAATCAGTATAATACACTAGTGCTTGCGGAAATATCCGCAGAATAAGTTTTTTCGGAGGATTTATGAAACGAGTTTGCTTAATAAGACATTCGGATGCCGAGTCTATAAAAAAAGTTGAAGATGATTTGCAAAGACTGCTTACGAAAAAAGGGAAGCGGGAAACGAAAATTGTGGCTGACAATCTCGTTGGAGTTGAAAATTATCAATGCAATTTGATTGTGTGCAGTTCGGCTCTTAGGGCATTTGAAACTGCGAAAATTATTGCGTCGGCATATTCAATTCCAGAAGAATTTATTCATATAGAAGAAATGCTGTATCAGCCTGCAGGGAGTTCTGATTTTTTTTCTAATTTCACCAACTATAATAATGCTATTGATAACGTAATTTTAATTGGGCATAATCCATCATTAACTGAACTTCTTTTTGATATATTTAATACTGCAGAAATCGATATGAAAAAATCTTCGGCAGTTTGTATTGACTTTGATGTAGAATCTTGGAAAGAGGTTGATAAGAGCTGCGCGAAAATGAATTTTTATAAGTTTATTAAAAATGATGAATTGTCTGATACCGAAAAGTTTATTCTGAAAAGTGACAAAAAAGATGTCTTGAATAAGTTGGAATCGGCAATTACCGGATCTATTATAAATTCGTTGAGTGCTGGTGATACTTTTAGTAAAAAGTTTTACAAGGAATGCCGGTCAACAGTAAAGAAAGCTTACAAAACTGCCGAAATAGTTACGATTAGGGATTTATCTGTATTCGCGAAAGCCGCGGAGGCTGTTAAAGAAAAGGAATTTCTGAATGAAGAGAAAAAGTTGGCGAAAATTAAAGAAAAAATGGAAAGAGCTGACAATAAAATTTCTGAAAAAGATAGAGAAGAACAAAGAAAAATTCATAATAAACTAAAAAAACTCGAAGCCGACAAGGAAGAGATTGAAAATAAAATTAAATCTTTACTCAACAATGACGGGATCAATCCGGAAAATATCAACGGGTAAAATATTATGAAAACTAATTATAAATATATTAACAAGGAAGTCAGCTGGTTGTCGTTTAATGCGAGGGTGCTTCAAGAAGCGTCTGATCCTACTGTCCCGTTAATCGATAGGTTAAAGTTTTTAGGAATCTATTCGAATAATCTTGATGAGTTTTTTGAGGTTAGGGTCGCCACTCTTAAACGGCTCGCGCAGTTAGGTAAAAAAAGTATTAAACTTATTGATGAAAATCCTAAAAGAATTTTGGAGGATCTTCAAGCTAAAGTTTTAATACAGCATCAGCAGGTTGATAACACCTATGATGTATTAATGAGTGAATTGAATAAAAAAGATGTCTATTTTATTAATGAAAAAGATCTTAATTCTGAACAGAAATCATATGTTAAAAAATATTTTTCGGAAACGGTACGGCCGAATCTTTTTCCGATTATGATTGATGTGAATTTTTCTCATTTGCCGGTGTTACTTGACAGGGCGATATATCTTATCATTCGTATGTTTAAAAAAGATGACTCTAAGAATCCTCTTTACAGTATTATGGAAATTCCAAGTAAGATTATTCCGAGATTTGTTGTTTTGCCGAAAACCGATGAGAAGCAATATATTATGTGGCTTGATGATGTTATCCGGTTTGGTTTACCGGATGTGTTTTCGGTTTTTGATATTTCTCACGCCGAAGCTTTTGATTTAAAGGTTACTAGAGACGCGGAACTTGACATTGATGATGATATTTCTACAAGTTATATTTCCAAGATTAATAAAAGTATCGATAAGCGCCGTAAGGGGGATCCTGTACGTTTTGGTTATGACAGTAATCTGCCGGCAAATATGCTGAATTATATTGTCAAGAAGCTGAATTTGAAAGACACTGATACTATTATTCCAGGTGGCAGATATCATAACTTTAAGGATTTCATAAAGTTTCCTTCTATTGTTTGCGGTTGTGCGACACCTCCGTTAGAAAGAATTAAGCATAAGGATCTTCATGGTAAAAGTAGTATATTCGCTGTCATCCGTGAAAAAGATATCATGCTTCATTTTCCATATCATTCGTTTGAATACATTATTGATTTTCTGCGTGAAGCATCAATTGACCCGATGGTTGAGAGTATCAAGATAACATTATATCGACTCGCTAGAGTATCAAGTGTTGTAAATGCTCTGATATGTGCGAGAAAAAATAATAAAAAAGTGACGGTATTGCTTGAACTTCAGGCTCGGTTTGATGAAAAGGCTAACATCGCGTGGGCAAACGAATTGAAGGAAGAAGGTGTAAATGTAATCTTTGGAATACCGGGTTTGAAGGTTCATTCAAAATTGTGTTTAATTACCCGTAAGGAAGGCAAAAGTAAACAAAGACATTACTGTTTTGTTGGTACCGGTAACTTTAATGAGGACACTTCTAAAGTATATACAGACCATTATTTACTAACTAGCCATAAGAATATCTCTGAGGAAGTTGTTGAGCTTTTCGATTTCTTTGAAAGAACATATAAACATCCATCGCATAAGCATATTATACTATCTCCATTTAATACGAAGAAGAAATTTACTGAGTTAATAAATAGAGAAATACAAAATAAAATCCGGGGCAGAAAGGCCTATATTTATATTAAATTGAATAATATCGCCGACAGAGAAATTATTCAATTGCTTTATGATGCGAGTAATGCCGGGGTTGAAATTAGAATTATGGCAAGAAGCATGTTTTCTCTGGTTGCCGGTGTGAAGGGTATGAGTGAAAATATTCAAGCACGTTGTATCGTGGATAAGTATCTGGAACATTCACGGCTGTTGTTTTTCTGTAACGATGATAAAGAACTCTGTTATATCTCATCGGCTGACTGGTTACCGAGAAATATTAATAGCCGTATTGAAGTCACTTGTCCGGTATATGATTCGTCATTAAAAAATGAATTGCGGGAAATTTTCAATATTTTGTGGTCTGATAATGTCAAATCAAGAATATTGAATGAAAAGCTTGATAACAAGTATTTTAAAGGCGATAGTGATAAATCTATCAGAGCACAAGACGCTATTTACGATTATATAAAAAATAAGCATGGTAAATGTGATTAAGTATATTGAAAGAAAATTATTTGTATGGAAGACTAATGGTCTTATAACTGATGAACAGTTAATCCGGATAACAGATTTTGAAAAATCCCGAAACGGTAATGCCGCACCATATACTTTGATAGTACTTGGCGCTGTGGTGATCTCAATCGGTATAATATCGCTGATTGCTTATAATTGGAACGATATTTCGTCATATGTGAAATTGACAACGGCGTATTTTTTCTTGTCAGGTATGGCGTTTTTTATAGTGAAGTATTATAAAAATAAAAATCTAAAGTACAATGTTTTAAGCGTTATATATTTTATTATGATTCCGGCAGTTATTGGTTTGATTGTACAAATATATAATGTTAATTGTGAGCTTTATGAAGCGACCGCGTTATGGGTTATCGTTACATTGCCTTTAGTTTTTATTGTTAACAGCAAAGTGATCTTTAATCTATTTTTAATAAATTTGATTTATTCATTGTGGGGTTACGCGGAAAAATATTTTAAAATCAACAGTGCGGTATTCCCGGAATTAGCTGTACCAATGATGATGATTACTCTTCTGCCGCCGATGTTTCTTTTATTTTCTTTATTGCTGCGTCAACAAAAAAGGAAAAATTTGAGAAGATTTTCTTCTATATTATTCGGTTGGGCAATATGTGTTTTTTTATCGGGGTCAATATTTTTGTCCTTTGTTACGGATCACGCGGAGATAAACGCGTACTATAATTATCATGCTGTCTTTCTCGGATTGTCGATTATCTTGTTTTCCGCAGTGATGTCATTCCTTTTTCGTGAGCAAAAAAGATTGTCCATTATGGCAGTCATTACTGCATTGTTATATTATGCAATGATTACATCCCATTTATATTTTTTATACAATAAGATTCTGGATGCCGCATTTTTTGTTTTAATCTGGACTTTTACCGCGTTTATTTTTTATAGAATGAAATTTGTTAGAATTTATGACATGATGATTATTGGTGTGGGTATTAGATTTCTTGTGATTTATTTTCAGGTGTTTGGTAATCTGGCATATACCGGTTTTGGTTTAATATTTTCCGGTATAGTGATTATTGGCTTGTCGGTTTTATATATAAAAAAACGTTCAGTTTTGAATAAATATTTGGACAGAATAATATGCTGAATAAAAAGTATGTAATTTTCGCTTATATATTTCCTATTTTCGTTTTATTTGCGGCAATGATTTATTATAGCCATTTGAAGATTACCGGTACGGAAGCAGTTTTTCGAATTACGGGTTATGACCCACGCGATATTTTATCCGGACATTTTGTTGTTTATTCTGTTGATTATGGTGTAAAAGATTTATGTGCGGCTGATGACGGCGACGGGTATATAGTTGTTTCCGATGACGGTAATTATTTTATTTCCGTCGCCGATTACGACCAGGGTGTTGTTAACGGCAATGTTGTGATTAAAGGACAATGTGCATCGGGAAGATTTATCGCGGGTGTGGAAAAATATTTTATACCGGAGGATAAATCTGTTGAATATGACCGGAAGATCCGCGACAGTGAAGCTCGTGTTGTTCTTTCAATATCTTCAGACGGCAAAGCCGTTGTAAAGAAAATTATTTTTGATGAATGAAATTCATAATATGCATGATTACTGAAATGTGTAAATCAGCCTGAAAATACTTCTTGACGATAATATTATAAGTGATTAAATTATTATTTGAGGCTGAAGATGATGAAATTGTTACAATATACTCTATTAAGTGTGCTGTTGATGACCACCGCCTGCGGTTACTCGTTCCGCGGTGATATATGGTCAGCGGCGAATACATCTGAGTCTGTCGATAAAGACACTCCGGATGAAACACCTGAATCAGAAGAGGCCGTGCCGCCTGATACTACTGATTACTATCCGCCGATTCCTGGAAATAACGGCGGTTTGTCGGTTACTCCGGCGGTGAATTACGCGAAAATCTCGTGGGTTCAGTCGAATGATAACGTTACACCCCAGAATGAAATAACCTATACGGTATACAAATCAACTACACCGGTATTAAATAAAATATCTGATATTCAAAAATATGGAACTGTAGTAATTACCGGGAAAGCCATAACCGATACGGCTGCGGTGACTCTTACACCGGGAACGACATACTACTTTAATGTGATAACCACCGATAAAGCTGGTAATCCTTCAGCCTACAAACAGACATCTATTAAAACGAAAAAGTTTGATTGGGGATTTGACGGTTCAGTAAACACTTTCACTTCCAGCGGTGATAATTTATATATCGGCGGCGCGTTTACGAAAATGATTAAATCTGAACCCTATGGCAAAATTTTCGGAACAAACGATGAAACAACACCTTCGAACGTAACAAACCCTATAATATCCGGCGGCGTTGTAAATTACTCATGCCCGGACGGCAGTGG
>CAYLTM010000114.1:0-333 GCA_964386495.1 uncultured Leptospirales bacterium | reverse complement strand
TGTATATCTAGGGGGATTATTTAACTTTGTAAATGGTCAGCCGCGTGCGAACACCGCCGCTGTTGATATCACAGGCAATTTGCTGGCATGGAATCCCGGAACAAACGGCGAGGTGAAGGCGGTCGCTTATTATAATGGTACGGTATTTATTGGCGGAGCCTTCACAACTGTTGCCGGAATACCTCGGAATTATCTGGCATCGGTTGAAGCTTCTGGTGCTGCATCAGCATGGAATCCCGCTCCTGTTTCCACAGTATCGTCTTTATGTATTGACGGCTCAATTTTATATGTCGGCGGTTCCTTTTCTAATATCAGCGCGGTTTCCAGAAACAA
>CAYLTM010000113.1:9515-13082 GCA_964386495.1 uncultured Leptospirales bacterium | reverse complement strand
AATCTCAGAAATTGAAAGATCGGTATATTTTGAAATAAATCTTATATCCACTCCATCTTTAAGCATTTTTAACGCCGCTTCTCTTTCTTTTAACTGTACGCCCTTCTTGAAACCCTTTTCTTCAAGTTTCTGTGCTAAAGTCATAAAAACAACTGTTTTTTATTTTATTAATCGATTTTTGTGTAATCGCAAATAATTCTTTTGTTTCAGGATATCTTGTTATTAACGAATTGAAATGTTCATTTTGTGACATATTTATTCCCTTCACAATCAAATGTATTACTAAATTTAATATAATCAGAATCCTTTTTATTAAAAGAATCATAAATAATCAAGTCGAAATTTTAAATTAATAAAATTTCGATAAGTTTTTCCTGTTTTTTAAATAAAAAATGTGCGGCTGTATGACCTTTTCATATTTTCGGAATAAATTTATTGGTTTCACAGCACTGGAATAGATTATTTTTATTATGATCTCCTAAAATAATTTTATTTCTTGAAATATTATACTGTATATTGTCTGAATATCTGTAAGTCGAAAGACGTCGTGAAGAAGTTCATAAAGATAGTGACGATAGTATTTATTTTCTTAGGACAAGAATAATTTTGAGGAATTCAATATGAAAAAACCAATTATAGTATTATATATTATATCAATGTTGTTGCTTTTGAACTGTTCAAGTAAAGTTGATCGAATTGAATATCGAGATTCTAAAAATAAACCAGATAAAATAATATTTACTAATGATGATTTTTCAATATATCTTACTTATTTATGGCAAGACATTGATTCATTGATATATGGAGATACCGATGAAAATAAAAAATATGCCCTAATTCAATTGGATTTTTTCGGAGATATAAAAATTAAAGGTTTTTTAATTACAGATCTTTTAATAGAAATAAAAGATTTAAATGATCAAACAATTAATTTTAAGAAGATAACTCTACTTTATAGTGGAGGATACGAAAAAAATGATATTGAAGAAGAATTCAATTCAGTGGAAGCATTAATTAATCGAAAAATTGATTTTATTTATTGCAATTGTGATAATTATTTAGGTAATATTCTAATAAACTACAATAAGAACGATATTCCGGAAAAAATTAAATTGACTTACCGGATTAAGTTTATATATGATAATACTGAGCACGTTATCGAAGAAACGGTTGAATTGCAAAAAAAAATAATAGAAGAAGAGGTTAGTTTATTAAGGTAAATTAGAAAAAGCTTATTTCATAAAATCGGAAATCTGTTTGCGTAACTACGCAAACTTCCGCATAGTTACACAAAACCAAGCCAGCCCGCGTCACTGCGAAGCAGTCGGGATGGCTAAAGGCAAGCGGTACACCGGTTGACGTAGATTAAGATTATACTCTTAACAACAATAGTCTGTCGCTGCCGCGCCTGATGGATTGTTCAACGCAGCAGGAAACCACCCTTAAATATTTATGGTGTTAAACAATAATCGATTCTGAATAATTCAAGACTATTTATTCATCCTTTCTGTACAAATATTTCTTTGCGTACGGAAGTTTCCTTATAAGCGAACCAAGAATAAACCATACCGGTAATGTTATAACGGAGACAAAGAAAAATTTCATGTAAGGACTTATCTGTATTGATAAAAACATATGCTGAACAATTGCAACAATGGGATAATGAATTAAATATACTATGTATGAATTGCTCGATAAGTATCTGAAAAAACTATTCTGATTATTGAAGAATTTTTGAAACACATATAATAATCCGATAATTAAACCGATGCATGCAAACGACTCAGTTAATGCAAACATAAGTGCCGCGCCGTTAAATCCTCCGTATGTAACTGGATTATACGACAATACCGCCGTGAATACCGCGCCGATGACACCAAGAATAAGCCAGAATATTCCGGCGGCTGAAGATATTTTTTCGAACCAGTTATTTTTGTAAGCCGCAATCCCGATTAAACAACTTCATGCCTTTTGAATCGTATGAACGCGGCATAAAATAAAAAGAAATCAGAAAAAAGAGAGCCATGAAAAAACTTGAATTTATCGTTGTAAATGCAAACAAATTTGGAGGAACCGCGTCTGTTATATAGAAAAACTGCGTTGACTGATATGCTCTGGCGGCATGATGAACCACAACGAGTATAACCAGGAGTATTCTAATATTATCAATATAAGTCAAACGGTTTTTCATTTATATCCCTGCGGGGCCTTTATCGGGGCTTTGCCCCGTACACTATTTAATTCTATTTCTTACGGTGAATTACAATACAACATATTTATAAAATTTTGCCATTAATCTAAAATGTTTATCAAGTGTACAAATCGACAAATTGTTTTGAATTAAATTTTGAACAATGATTAAATCTGGAATTCCAACATTATTTAGACCACACTTCAAATTATTCTTTTGTAATTCTATTATTTCATTCCAATTAATTTCAATAGGTATTCTTCGTATGGTTTGAAGAATATCAATTAATTCGATTTCTTTTCTTAAATGTAAACTTGGAATCAACTCAGATAGAATGAGATCGTTAGTGCAAATTTTATTGCTATCGATTAATTCCTCAAATTCGATATTATTAATATTTCCGCTACCTTTAAAATAATCAATCCAAACTGAGGTATCGATTAATACAAAAGTCATCTTTTTCTCAATAAATTTAAATCAATACTTATATCCACTTTTCCGGAAAACCTTTTTAAACCTTTTATCTTTTCTCTTTGAATTAAATTTATAAGAGCTTCTTTAATTAAATCTGTTTTTGTTTGTATATTAGTCAATTTCATGGCTTCATTAACCAAGTTTTCAGGTAAATCAATTGTTGTTCTCATATCAAACCTCTCAATAAATGCAAAATACATATTTGAAATACATTGTCAAATGTTATTTTATGCGATTTGTATAAAACCCGTGATACAAGAAAGCGAAAAGATAATTTTATATTCGTGTAGAATTATGTTTAATTACTTGTCTTCATTTCGCGGCATCGATATACTTCTGTTTTTTTACCATCTTCCGTAGACCGGCTATTGTTTTGAATGGGATCTCCTTGTTGGTGTAGTTCACGATGGCGGATGGCAGATTGCCGCCGGGATTCTGCTTCACCTGGTAAACCGCTTTTGTGTGATCGTCGTCAATGGCTGCGAAATCCCAGTAGCCCTTGAGCTCCGTCATGCGGACATAACCCTTTCTGACAGGGACGCTCGAATACGGTATAGCCTGAAAATGTATTGTCATCGTTTTTGTTTTTAAATCGCCGGACATTTTTGTTTCAAGTATAAAATCTCTGTTATCTACAGGGAAAGGTGCGCCCACCGCGTTGTACACTATATTGGTGCAATTGAATTTGTCATCGGTCACAGTGAATTTTTCAACAACTTTTATCATCCGTGCTTCTATGCAGTTGTCCATCCATTCCTTCGACGCGGTCACATCCGAGAACACTTCGAAAATGACTCTTATCGGAGCGTCAATTACGGCTTCCGCACGAAACTCCTTTAAGTCCGAGCCTTCGATATCCTTGTTGTAGACCTTTGTTCTGTCGGTCTCTTTTATCAGTTTCC
>CAYLTM010000113.1:8033-9505 GCA_964386495.1 uncultured Leptospirales bacterium | reverse complement strand
AACATCATAAATATCGGCAGCAATATTTTTTTCAGGGGTGATTCTTTTTTCTTTGTCATTGTTCGCCTCTATCATATTTTTTAAATTTTTCTAATTAGCTATAAATTTTGTTTGTACTTGAATATTTGCTCAACCGCTTTTTTATATCCGCCGGATTGTTTAAATGATTCTGATATTTTTTTACAATTGTCTTTGTAAAATTTATTACTAATCACTTTTAATACTGCTTTACGGATTTCCTTACTATTAAGTTTTTTTATTCTTACGCCGCATTTTATTTCAACAACGCGGTTCACATTTTCAACCTGTTCCATCTGGAAGGGATACAGGCACATTGGTACTTCCCAGTACAGACTCTCATTAACGCTGTTCATTCCGCCGTGTGTAATAAACACATCGCAGTGCTTAAGAACCTCCATCTGATTAATATGCGTCTTAATTATTATCCGCTCGTTGCCGGTGTATAAGCTGTTTTCACTTTTACCGGATACGACAAGCGTATAATCCTGTCCGGACAACGATTCGATAATGTCATCGCATTTGAAATCATCCTTCCACACAGTTCCCATTGATATGTATATCAGCGGCCGTTTCATTTTTGAATAATCTGTTGTGTCGGGATCGTTATGTCTTTCCGAAATCGATGGGCCTATGAATTTGTATTTGTCGTCACTGAAATATTTTGAACCGGGCTGCATCAATTTTGAAGTATAAACAATATTCAGTCTTTCTTCATTCATCATTGTTTCGATAAAACCCATAGGTCTTACCGAGTATTTTTCAAACATTTTGTATTGCATCATCACCGCCTTCGCAATGTGTTTAATGCCGATAAACTTCACCTGATGGACAAACATAAAAAACTTTTTTAAGCTTATAACTTTGTTGGTAAAAGCAAATGTCGATATTGATGATATTGCCGGTATGAAAGATACTGCCGCGGCATAACGACCCCATGCGCAGATTCCGTCATGAATAATATAATCCGGTTTAATCGTCCTGATATCTTCTAGCAGGTCGTCGAGCATTAATTGTGTGACTTTAATTAATAACAAATATAACGAAGCGAGATTTTTTGCGACATTTTGATCTAGAAGAAGAACTTCATGTATTTTATATTCTTTATAAATAGCTCCAGTGGCGATTACTTTTTCTTTGAAAGTTTCTGTTGAATAATAGATTACCTCTTCCCCCTGCTGTACAAGTTCTTTCACGAGAGGCAGGGTCGGATTCGTATGTCCATGCGCCGGTATGCTGAAAAATATTACTTTTGACATCGTTGCTCCTTTACAAAATGGAAAATATTCTTTCAATAGTTTCTTTCTTTGACACATCATCTATTTAGCTAGATATTACAATTCATTAATAAAAGAATCCCCAAAAAAAATAATAACTGTTTTTACACTTGATAATGATGTAGATTAGAGTATAATTGTATTATATGGAGTAGAAGATCATAAAATTAGAGTTGA
>CAYLTM010000113.1:893-8023 GCA_964386495.1 uncultured Leptospirales bacterium | reverse complement strand
CTCGAACTTTTAAAAAGATATTGAGAAGATAAACAATAAAAAAAACTATTCTTCTAATATATGCTTTAATAGAGCTTATGAGAAAAAGTTATTCAATTTTTAATTTTATAAATTTGAAAAAACTAAAAAAATATATCAACGAATACAATGAAGATTCAGCTCTTGGTTTGGCTATGAAAGAAACTGATACAACTGATTTAGTAAACACTGATGATTTTCTTTCAGAGCTAAAGAAACGATCGCAGTAATCAATTGTTTTTAGTTAAGTTCCTCGTAATACATCGTTCGTCTTCCTCACGGCTGAATTTGACATTGGCAGAATTATTTCAACCTGTCTGAATCCCGTTTTAACGGCAATTTTTCTGTTTAATTTCTGCACTTGTTTCATGGAACTTCAGTATTGATTCCTTTTGATCAGCAGAAACTTCTTCCAATGTTATTTTTTCCGCTGCGGCATCGACAATCTCCATTCCGCGATCAGTTCTTACAAAAATAAGTGAGCTGCCTTCATGATCTTTGCGCACGAGACTCCATGGGTCGCCGATGGAAACATCCGCGAATTCTGCAGAGTAATATGTGCATGTGCTGCAGCGTTCCTGCTGGTATTTTTTATTGTAGTTATATTTGTGCCACATTGCTGGAAATGGAATACCGAAAATTTTGCCGTCTTTGAAATGGACTTTGGATTTTCCCGGCCAACCGTCGCCGCGGTACCGCAAACATTTAACACTGTCATCCGGTGAAAGATCTTCAAGAAAGCTTTTAACAAATTTGAAGCTTGGTGTATGCGAACAGAAAATTCCGATGGTCGCGTAAATGTTCTTTTTAATCTGCGGAGAAAGTTTAACTCCCGCGATATGACATGGTAATCCCACAAGCGCGTATTTAGTATTTTTTTCAAGATTTTTAAGCGAGGCAAGCGGGCTGGTCGGCGAATACACAGAATTCAACCGGTCATCAGACAGGTTATCAACGGATGATGTTATAATTGTTTCAGGATTATATGGATCATCAGTCGTTCTTGTGATGATTACTTTATCGACGATTTTCTTTTCGAGCAGTGAAATCAGTATTGATCGGCACGCTCCGCCTGATGAAGCATTATGTCGCACTTTAGGATCTTTCGCGTGACTAACAATAAATTTTTTAACATCACCAAGTTTGCCGGGATATTCGAGAATGTTGATTCCTGGGCAGGCTTTATAACAGATCCCGCATCTGACGCATTTCTTTTCATCGAGCAGCGGCATGAATCCGGTTTCGTCTCTCGACATTGATATTGCATCAAATTTGCACAACGAAAAACATAGTCCGCAGCCGATACATTGCTCACGCTTTACATCGCTGATACTTTTTTTTATTTGCTCATTCGGCATCACCGCGTATTCGGATATTTTGTTTTTGTGATGTTTTACTTGAGAAGCGGATTTCGGAACAATTATGTGAAGTATGAAATAGAATATTCCTGAAAGCTGCAGTAGTTTAATTCTAACATGACGGGATATCACATATGCAAATGAAGTATCGTTTGTGTTTTTCATTGGCTCTCCATTGAGTTCAAGTATAATGATTTAGTGATGATACATTGCGAAACTTAAATAATCGTGTAAAAATGTAAAGAGGAAATTATTTTACTCTATTCAGGCACCTGAATAATCATTATCTTCAAAAATACTTGACCGGTGTATAATTATTTACTATGCTGGTGCTAGTTATTGTAGAAATTTTGTAATACCGGTTCTGCCGGTGCGGGAGTATCATAATGAAAAACCTTCCAATTGGAATAAACACACTTTCCAAGATTCTGGAAAACAATATGGTTTATGTTGACAAAACAGAAATCGCACATAGGTTGATTATTAATGCGGGAGCTTATTTTCTTTCGCGGCCGCGGCGGTTCGGCAAGAGTCTATTTCTTGATACACTGAAAGAAATTTTCGAAGGGAATAAGGAGTTGTTCAAAGGACTTTATATTTATGATCACTGGAACTGGGAGAAAAAATATCCTGTCATCAAAATTGATTTTGTTGCGGGAGGATTCTTCACAACGGATTTACTTGAAATTAGGGTTAAAGATATTTTGAAAAATAACTCTGACCGTTTAAAAATTCCTTTGACTGGTATTGATAGCCCTATGGGTGTTATCTTGAAAAATTTGATTATAGATGGAAAGGAAAAATATAATTCAAAGGTTGTGATTCTTATCGATGAATACGATAAGCCGATGCTGGATAATATTGAAAACTCTCAGCTTTCAATCCAAATGAGGGAATCTCTTAAAAGTTTATATTCGGTCATCAAAGAACAGGATGCTAATCTGCAGTTTGTCTTTTTAACCGGCGTGAGTAAATTCTCCAAGGTGAGTATTTTCAGCGGAATTAATAATCTCAACGACATAACTCTTGATGAAAATTGTGCCACGATATGCGGCTATACACAAAAGGATCTCGAAACAGATTTCGCGGAACATCTCCAAGGTGTCGATTGGGATAAGCTGAAAATTTGGTACAATGGATATAATTTCCTTGGTGAAAAAGTTTATAATCCATTTGACATATTGCTTTTTATTGATAAAAACAAAGAATATCGCAACTACTGGTTCGAAACCGGATCGCCGTCGTTTTTAATAAAATTGTTTCAAAAAAATAAATACTTTTTACCGGATCTGAATGATATTGAAGTCGGTGAAGAGATTATGAGTTCTTTTGATATTGATAATATTTCTTTAGAAACGTTGCTGTTTCAGACAGGTTACCTGACAATAAAATCTACATATACTGAAATGGACGAAATACTGTATAGATTAACATATCCGAATATTGAAGTAAAGCGCTCGTTAAATAAATCGCTGATACAGGGATATTCTGGTCTAATTGCAGAAAAGCTGCAATATGAAAAAAGTACTTATCATGCCTTAATGAATGGTGATTTGCCCGCTCTTGAAAAAACCATTACGCGGCTGTTTGCAGCAATACCATATAAAAATTTCACAAATAAAGATTTGCTTGAGTTCGAAGGATATTACGCTTCTGTATTGTTCGCTTTTTTTTCGGCGATTAACTGTGATATTACATCCGAGGACATTACCAACCACGGGCAGGCGGACATGACCGTCAAACTGGGTTATAATATTTTCGTAATGGAAATAAAACACATTCGTATTGGAGAATCGTTTGACGAAACCGAAAACGAAGCCCTTGAACAAATAAAACTGCGTAACTATGCAGAAAAATACCTCGGTATCGATGGCACAAAAGTCTTTGAACTTGGATTGGTCTTTTCGCAGAAAAAAAGAAATCTGGTGAAATTCGACTGGGCGGAAAGATAATTTTGAATTTTGAATTTTGAATTTTGAATTTTGAATCAAAGAATTGTGAATTTAATAAATGAATATACATCTGTTGAACCGTACCTTTAAGGGTGCGGTTCAACATGATCAAGTGTTCTACAGATGAGTTGTAGTACTAATCAGAAACTACAGCAAGGCAGAATGAAGAATCGAAACCTTCACTGCATGCGTAATCAGCAGGCTGATTTTCAACTTCCTTCATTGTTTTAATAACATACTTGCACAACTCGTTAAAAGTTATCGAACCGTCTTTGTTTTTATCAATTGCGGCATCACCATGGAGAGCGGAAAGCAGACAGTCAGTGAAAGTCCAGTTGCCTGTTGATACTATGTCCGATGTCGCGGATGTCAGAACGCCATATTTAATTTCAGTATCGCGGTAGTCAAGCCAGTCAACTAATGTACCGGAGTAACAGCAGTCCGCCATGAGAATCGCCTGATCACCATTGAAATTTTCTTCAATCATGTCGAAGAGTTCACCGGCATAAACAGCATCATCAGTGTTTGGATGACAGAAGTAGAAATCATCTTCTTCCTCTTTATCATACCCGCCATGACCGGCATAATAAAAAATAAATAACGAGTCGTCTGATGTTTTTTCCAGGAATTTCGGCAGTTTGTTTCTCATTCTGTCAGGCTCGCCATCTTCGTTTTCCCAGAAAAGAATCTGTCCCTCGGGAACACCGGCTTTCTTAAAAAACTTATACAATGTTTTATGTCTCGCCCATGAAGGATCATCAGGATCAGCCCATTGTTCGAGACCAAGTCCAAGAATCAT
Organism: uncultured Leptospirales bacterium; assembly: GCA_964386495.1. Classification (GTDB taxonomy): domain Bacteria; phylum Spirochaetota; class UBA4802; order UBA4802; family JAFGJZ01; genus CAYLTM01. The sequence goes on along the minus strand of CAYLTM010000113.1, from coordinate 3,896 downwards.
CACATATGTGTTTTTCGGTTTCCAGTCTTTTTGTAGCATAGGTTCCTCACTTATAATTGCTTATCTGGTTTACAGAGCTGTTAAAAGCATTATGGTCAGGAATAAAATGTCAAGCGATAATTCCAATTAGCCTGTGGTGTCAGGACAGTATTGGTCATGGAAGAAATTGCTTTCAAAACCATTTAGATGTCGAAGACCAGTAAATTATTCAGGTCGAATAATTACCCTTAAAAGATTTTATCCACTAAACCTGAAATAAATGGTATTCTTAGGCGACCTGCAAAATATAACACGATTAAAAAAATAATATCCGTGCCCAGAAAATAAACAGACAGGCTGTAGTTTCCCTGTTTGAACTGAAAAAGATTGTCGATAAATAAATTACCGGCAATAATTAAAAATATTGCCGCAACTAACATGCTCGTTAATGTGACAGAAGGTGTCTGAAAAGCTGAACGGAAAACAATAAAGTCTAATAATTTCCCGACAAAAAGGTGCCATAGCAATATACCGAATGGAAGAAAGTAAATAAAACCTACTGAAGTAAGGAGAGGTTGCAGGAACCCCGGTTTATTAGGATTTCCGCTTCCCATAATTGCGATAAATAATGTTATCGGTAAAGTTAGAGGAATAAAAGCAATATTTAATGTAAAAATTCCTTTGATCATGATTGTATAAGGTATAGATATGGTCAAAATTTGTTTAATCATTATATAATCCTGAAATAATAATTATGATAAAATTTTTGCGGATTTTAGTATTCCGTTTGCGAAAACGCCTAAAGTTGCGAGTTCTAAGTAGACAATAATTTTCTGACCGGCTACCTGTATGGCGAAACCGCGTGGTGTGTCAAAGCCTGGTCCGAAAAAAAGCAGCCAAACATATCCTGCCGCTGCCGCTGAAAATAAAGATAATATAATGGCATAGCGAAGGGGTAGGGGATTATCAAGCCAGAGTGCGACCGCACACAAAAACATTGAGACGAGAATTAATATAAATGCTGATTTGACGAATAGCATATGCTGAGGAAAAAATAAATTCCATGGTGTGAAACCGACTCCAGCATAACATAACCCTGCCACAATACCCGCGTAACCGCCAAACTGGAATAATTTACGGGCAATGCCGTTTGACAAATACAGTGAAGGCAGGGTTGCAAATAATGGAATAATCGCAATCCCCATGATGATTAATGAACCGTTGAATAATATTGATGATGCTGTCTGCGGTGTTCCGTTGAATGATACTGTTCGTCCAAGATCGCTGAAGAAGTTTGCGAAAAACCGGTATCCTATAGTTGATGGATCCTGACTAGTGCCGCCTGGATATAGAATCATCGCACTTAAAGTTCCGACAAAAAAAAGAATGGTTGCGGCAATAGTTATTTTCGACGCTAAACCAAGAAATTTCATATTATTTGCTTTCACTTGTTTTACCTTTAAATTAATTTTTTAATTGATTCTGTATATTTTAGAGAAATAGTATCACCTTGATTTTTCGCTAAAACTTTTTGAAAAAACGTGGATGCCTGGTTATAATCCTTATCGTAGAAATATTTTATAGCATTGTTGTAATCGGATAATGTTTCAGCTTTTAGTTTTTCCGTTTTGTTGAAATCAGGAAGAATAATCTCGAAAACCTTTACCTCTATGGATTTGCCTTTAACCTGAACAGCCTCCATGAAACGGTAACAGTATTTACCGGGATTTTTTAATTTTTTCAGAACATCTTCCGTTATCAGAATTAATGATGTGTAATCTTTAGTAAGAGTTTCAACTCTTGCTGAGAGGTTGACAGCATCTGAAATCACTGTCCCGTCCATGCGGTTTTCCTCACCGATAATGCCAAGCATAACATCACCGGAATGTATACCTACTCCGATTTTAATTTCAGGAAGTTCAGGATCTCTTATGTTTTTATTAAAATGTTTCAGCCCCTCGAAAAGAGCAATCGCCGCGTCAATCGCATTGTCAGCGTCATCAGGAAACAGCGCCATTATCCCATCACCGATGTATTTATCTATGAAACCATTATGAAGACGGATTTTTGGACCGGCAATGCCGAGGTAATCATTTATAAAATTAAAATTTTCACCCGGCGTCATTGTTTCAGATAACGTGGTAAAGGATCGAATATCTGAAAAAAGTATGCAGATTTCCTTCTGCACGAAATCACCACGCTGTACCTTAATGATTTCATCCTTTTTCAACAGTGTCAAAAATTCCTGCGGAACAAACCGGAAGTATGCTTGATTTGTGGAAATTAAAAGATTCTGCGCGTCGCGAATATTGTGAATCATTCCGTTGAAACGATCCGCCAGAAGACCGATTTCGTCATTACGTTTGATGTTCACTTCTGTGTCGAGATTGCCTTTTGAGACAGTAGTTACGGTGCTGGTCAGGTTTCTGAGCGGCCGTAAAATGCTGTTCATAATTAGTATCGCGGTCGTTAATACCAGAAACATTATCATGAGTGATATAGTGAGTATGGTTTTTAAAATAGATTTTTTCGCTTCATTAAGCTGACGAATATTTGTATCGATCATTACCAGTCCGATATTTTCTCCGATTGAATTCCGGATTGGCGCGTAGGAGCAAATTATATCTCCAAAGGGTGTGGCAATAGGTTTAGGATCGATAAAGTTTTTACCGTTTTGAATAATCTCCTTCATTATATTCAGTGTTTCTTCTGTTTCGATAAATGGATTTCCCGGATATGAAATCGGATCACCTTTGTTTACAAATGATATTGTGAATTCAATATTTTCGTTAAACAAATTCCATTTCAACGGAACAGGTATGGCCGTGATATCATTTTTTAAAACATATTCCCTGACTTTAATTTCAAGCGGACTAGAATTTACTATAGTCGCGATTATTTCATTATTAATTAAAACAGATTTGTTATCGGTTGTGACTTTAAATATTCTGTTAGTGTTGTCTTGAATAACTGCACTTCCAAAATATTCTTCATCGTTGTATACTAAAACTATTTCTTTTTGGT
>CAYLTM010000113.1:0-883 GCA_964386495.1 uncultured Leptospirales bacterium | reverse complement strand
TCCATACATAGTCAGATTTAGTACGTTCGGAATCAACAGCATATGTGAATTTGCCGGTTCCCTTATCGTAATTTACCGTATACAACCATGTTATGTGCTGTTCAGTAATGCGGACATTCTGTAAATATTTGAAGTACCGTAAGTATTCGGGATCCTTTATCATGCTTTCATCTGTAAGCTTACTGTGGTAGTCGCCATCAATAGAATCTGCGATTGTCTGGGTAAGTGCCAGTTTATTTTCACGGAAAATTGAGAGATATAAATTTGAACCAAAATTAAATATTGCCAAACCGAAGGATATTGATATTGCTAGAGAAAGTATTATTCCCAGTATAACAGTTTTGATTCTTATGCTTCTATATTTTCTGCCGGATTTCAAATACTTTTCCATAGTGTGCTGCTCTCTGTTAAATATTACTATAACCTGTGAACATAATAGTAAGACGCATAATTTAAGTAAAGCGAAAAGCAAAGAAAGAATTTTGGAATTTTCGTATTTACTTATTAATTAGTGGTAAAAATGCTCCTCTGCCGCCTAAGGCGGCGAGTCATAATCGCCAACAATTTATGAGCAGTTATGAATTTTCTTTGATAAATTGTAAATTGAAAAAAATATATTGTTGCTGAATTGAAATGATATACTTAATATTGCATTGATAATATTTAAAAGGAGTTTCTATGAAGAAAATAATGTCTTTAGTAATAACATTGATATTTATAATAACACCGAGTTGTAAAAAGGATAAGACCATGGATATTCAGATCATTCTTGAAAATTTTATGCAGTTAACGAAAATTCCGAGATGTTCAAAAAATGAAGCGGCTGTCTCGAATTGGCTTCAGGACTGGGCGAAAAAAAAGGGTTTCAAATATCATTTTGAAA
>CAYLTM010000112.1:9541-13140 GCA_964386495.1 uncultured Leptospirales bacterium | reverse complement strand
AAGTTTCATAAAAGTATCAAGACTCATTGGAAGTTCTTTATCTTCGTAACCAAGCATAGTAAAATAATTCGGGCTGAAATAAGTGTTATTGGTTACAAGATTCCAATCCCAAAAACCATGCTCACCAGCATCCATCGCTAATTGAAGACGTATTTGATTCTCTCTCAATTTTTCTTCAATTTCTTTACGTTCCGATATGTCGCTATGTGAACCAGCCATTCGATACGGTATTCCAAAAGGATCCCTCAACGCTTCTCCTTTCGCAAGTATCCAAACTAGTGAATTGTTTTTGTGTTTCATTCTAAACTCAAGACAATATTTTTCAATCTCCCCCTTGAGGTAGCTCTGCACAAAGTCATTTACTCTGGATACATCGTTATCGTATAGTAAAGCGATAAAACTATTGAACTCATTTGTCATTTCGTGATCTTCATAACCAAGTATTGCTTTCCATCTTTTCGACAAAAACAACTCATTTGTTAAGATATTCCAATCCCAAATACCATCGTTTGTACCAGCTATAGCTAATTCAAACTGTTCTTTGATTCTTTCAGTTTCAAATTGATTTTTTTTATTTTCAGTAATGTCAAATATATAACCATGCCATAAAACACTTCCATCTTCAAGTTTTTCAGGATTCGCTATACCTCGAATCCATCGTTCACCTTTTCGAGGAAGGATTACACGATATTCATCTTCCCATTTCGTTAGAGAATCTTTTGATTCAAGGATTTTCTGTACTACTCTATTAAAATCATCAGGATGCAAACGATCCATCACACGAGAAGCATCTTCTACAACCTCATCAGGTAATACTTCATATATTTCTTTAATATGCTCAGAAGCAAAAGGAAAGCATGCTTTACCATCAGGGTTTATTTGGTATTGATAAATAACTCCAGGTAATTGGGCGGAAAGTTTTTTCAGAAGCAAGTCGCTCTTTATCCATGATTCTTCAGCTCTCTTACGGTCATTTATATCACGAGCCAGTCCATCAAAACCTATTACTAAACCTGAGGAATCTTTTACCGGATTCGCACTAGAAGTATGCCAACGCCATTCGCCATTTTTATGCTTTACCCGATATTCAACCCCGTCCTGACGTTCTCCGGTATCAAGAACTTTCCGTAAAAAAACATTACAGGATGATAAATCTTCTGTATTGACAAACTCAGAAAACAAGTGACCTTCAACTTCGATAGCATCATACCCAAGAAGACGAGTCCATGAAGGAGAAACAAAAGTAAAATAACCAGACGACGTTAATGAATAAATAATATCGTTTGTGTTTTCGACCAACTGTCGAAACTTTGCTTCACTTAAAGATAAATCAACTTCCGCTTTTTTATGATCAGTTATATCAATATTTGTTCCAGTCCATCGGATGGGCTTTCCAGTTGAATCTTTTGTGATATCTCCTCTAGTACTAATCCAATGCCAACTTCCATCTTTATGGCGCAGACGATGCTCTATCTCGTAAACCTTTGTATTCCCATCCAAAAAATCTTTTAAGGCTCCCTCTATACGAGGTGCATCTTCAGGATGCCAGAGATTTTTCCATCCGGAAAAGTCATTCCTTACTTCATGGTCTTCATAACCCAGCATGCCTTTCCACCGCGAAGAAAAGAACACTGTATTTTTCACCATATCCCAATCCCAAAGACCGGCACCAGTTCCAGCAATGGCACGAGCTAAGCGATCTTCATTTTCAGCAATCCGGAATTCATAATTTTTCTGAGTAGTTATATCGAGAATAAATCCATCGAGATCATAACTATTCCCATCTTCACTGTATAAAACCCTTCCTTTTTCCTGAACCCATCGTATGCTAGCGTCTTTGTTATTTATTCTATATTCAATGTTCCATGAATTATCATTATCAACAGCATTATAAACACTATGTGCCACATATTCCACATCATCTGGATGAATGATACTTCCATATGTTCTCACAGCATTATTGATAAAATCAATCGCGGGATAACCGGTAAGCACTTCAACTGCATCGCTCATAAAGATCATGGTCCAATCCTTATCAAGCTTACAACGATATGTAATACCAGGAATATTTTCCACCAATGACTTAAATTGATTTTTGGTTTTTTTTATTTCGTCTTCTTCGAGTTTTCTAACAGTAATATCAGTAAATATCACCGCAAAAAAACCTTTTTCTGGAGAATATGCCTGTACACTATAATATTTTCCTAATGGTTCAGAGAATTGTTCAAAGATTTCCGCCTTTCCATCAATAGCAACCCTTCCATAACAATTAATCCAATCAAAATTACTTTTATCAATCCCAGGTATTACCTCTTTTGCTGTTTTTCCTAGAATATCATTTTTATTTAATCCAGTTAGTTTTTCAAACGCTTCATTAACTTCAATAAATGTATAATCAATCGGGTTACCTGTCTCATCTAATACTATACTATGAAGAGCATATCCGAATGGCGAGTTCTTAAAAATATCGTTAGTGTTTTTCATTTTACATTCTCCATTGTTTCTCAGTAAAAGATGGATACTTTATGGTTGTCAACAATTTATTTTGTACATTATAGACTCTCGCAAAGTATTGAATAGTCAGGCTTTCGAATGAGACATCGTCATACTGCGTTTGAAAACAAAAATGGGGTTGTTCAGGTTTGCTATGATAGTATAAAAAAACCCCGCATTGCGGGGGTTTTTTATTTTTGCTATTCGTTAAAATAACGTATAATCTCTTTTGTATCGTACATTTTCTCAATATAGTTTCTTGCTGGCTTATCCCAATAATAAACTGATTTTTCAGCATTTCTTCTTGCCTGATAAAGAGTCTCTTCATCACTGTTCTTGAAAAAATTCATTGCTCTTTCCATCGCGTCATAAAATGCCCATGATGAAAAATCCGAGAACAGGAATCCGTTTCCTTCAATTTTGCCGTTAACTTCACGGATAGGGAATACTGTATCTCTCAAACCACCAGTCGCTCTCGCAACAACCAGACATCCGCAGACAAAAGCTTCAATCTGAGATATCCCGCCCGGCTCATTCATTGACGGCATACCGAAAACGTCAGACGCAAGTAACGGAACAGCAACATCCTGAAATCCAATCGCGACACTTATGCTCTTAGGATAATACTGGCCTAATAACCATAATCCGTGTGCCATAGTTTCGCCGGATTTATCACCAGAAGATACCGCACCGCCCATAATTCCCTGATAACCAAGGTTTCTGAAAAGACCTTCTGAACAATCGAGAAGAAGCTGATACCCTTTCTGTTCAGTAATTCGATGTATCATAGTAAATAATACTGCATCAGGATTCACATAAAGATTTCTTTCTGTCTGAAGGAGCATCTTGTTCATTACTCTTTCGACGATAGATTTCCGTTTCTCGTCCTTAATTTGACGAACAGTATCCACACCATCAAGAATTTCTTTATATCTTGTTTGTACCTTCTGTTTTAGTTCAATGTCATTATCAATATTTTTAATAAGCGACGGATAATGCTTCTTCGCGAAACCGGAACTTTCATATTTTGAAACAATTCGCTCTTTTAAGTCGCTACCTACACCATTACTAATACCGATAACATTGAATAATAATCTTTCAAGACC
>CAYLTM010000112.1:6443-9531 GCA_964386495.1 uncultured Leptospirales bacterium | reverse complement strand
ACCATCGCATTGATATTCAACCTGTTTTGCGTAAGATGGACTTACCGTGAAAACTCTATTCGCGAAACGGATACCCGCTGCCATACAGTTCAGTCTTTCCGGATGTACAGGGTCGAGGAAATCCCCAACAGTCCAAGGCGGAAGGTTGAAAAAATTAAATAAGTCAAAACCATTTTCGTTTCTTTCGTAAGCATCGAAATACTGCCAACCACCATTATGAATAATGTGGAAGAATGAATTATACTGGAAGCTAGGATTATTATTGTAATATGGATCGCATTTAACAATACCATTAAACAGTCCAATATAAGCGTCATTAGTGAAAGTAAAATACGGTTTCAAATCAAATGAACATATTAATTCAGCGGCAGCTCTGGCAAAACCAACTCTTCTTCTTAGTTTTTCTGCTGACGTAACACCCCAATATAAACCGTCAAATAATTCATGATGATCAAGCAGGTAATATGTTATACCCTGAACATCCGCGACATGTACTCCAACTTCAAAATCTTCATTCATAAGTTTGAAACGTACATTTTTACCGCTGTATTTGACTCCGAATTTTTCAGCGGACATTCGCATTTTCTCAACGGCTTTAGAATCACCATGTCTATAGTATCCTGTGATTACGATAACCTTTTCTCCGGCTTTTACAAGTTCTCTAGGAAGCTCGTAAACAACATTTGCCAGACCACCGCTCTTTGAGAACGGATCCGCTTCGGCAGAAAGAAATATTATCGGTCCCTGAGCGTGATGTTTCTGCATAGCTTTTGTAAGATCCGCGACAATGGGATCCGAACTCTTCGACAGCTTCTGACCATATTCCCAAATTTGTTTTCCCGGCATTAGTTTAAATTTATAAATATGGAACATAGCACGTTTCAATCCCAATTCAAGAAAATACTTCGCGTTATCCCAGAACAATGGCGCCAATTTTGTTTTAATGAATTTTTCCAGCATATCCGCAGATTTAAAATTCTCTATAATTTCATTGAACGCGAAATTTGAAAGAAATTTTTCCGGCTGGGATATAGAACACATTCTATAAAAAGAATCTTTCAGCAATTCAGAATAGTATTCTTCTTTATCAATACGTTCCATTCGAAGCAATTTCACTCTTTCAGTAAAACTTACAATAGTGTTAATACGTGAAACTTTTAATTCTCTGCCTGAGAAATATGAATAGTTATCTGTAATTTTTGAATATAGAGGATCAATAACTTTCAGATAACAATCGTCATCAATCGGAAGATTAGTATTATCGAACTGCAGACTAGCAGTCTGATTTGAGTCTGCAAAATTAAAAGCACCCAACCAAATATCTTTCGGAGTAAATTTAACTGCTGCCGCAACATTTTGATTATTCGCCCATATTAAATAACCTTTACCGAAATTTTTTCTATGGAACTCATAAAGCTCTCTATAAAATCTTTCAACACTTCTCTGTGCCGCATATTCAAATTGGTTCCAATTAACATATATGTTATCGAGGTAAACCTTCCAGCCTTCCCCTTCAGCACTACCTTCATAATCCATTATGATATTACTCATAAATGATGTCAATGTTACAGCCGCTCTCAAGCCTCTGTCGCCGAAAGTATTAAGCGCACGTCTTTCATCATGATTACCAAGAATACCAAGCAAATCAGTTCCCTGACACAATACTGACGGATAATAACTATCATAGATGTGATATATTTCCCGAACATCCGATTTGCCGTGTGAAATATTTTCGCAAACTTTAAAAAGCGAGGCGTTATAAGGGATTATACCCGATCTTGAAAGGAATCTTTCATGACCCCAGAAACACTCTGCTATATTTACAAAAAAGTCCTTTTTGTTTTTTCGAAGAATACGCTGAATGTTCAGCATAAGGTACTGGTGAAACGGTATCGCGATCATATCACGGCACTGGCAGTCATAGTAACCTGTAGTTACAAAATGTTCGTCCCATCTGTCGTTAACGATGATTCGTCCTTCAACCATTTCTTCATGAGTCCGACTTTTTGAATAAATAAAAGGATAATTATTTTTCTTCATCATTATTGGTACAGCATGAGCGGAGTCATATCTTATACCATCTATATCATATTCTGTAACAAGTTTTTCAATAGATTCTTTTACCCAATTCCACACTTCGAATCGTCTATAATTGAGTAATTTTCCGTCATCCCAACTTCCGAAACGTCCGTCAGTCGCCGAACGAGGATATAAATTTCCGTCAAACCCGTAGCAAAATACAACATCTTCATCAGGAAGCTCATCACTATGACGGTTTACGTGCGGAATACAATCCACAATAACTTTAATATCGTGATCGTGAGCCGCCTTTACAAGTTCCTTGAACTCCTGCGGTCCACCAAGACTTTCTTCAATTTGGGTCAAGCTTACCGGCGAGAATGGTGATGGCGATGTTGCCGCAGCAGCCCAGTCTTCTTTATGACATCCTCTTTTCTGAACACCAAGAAGATATATTTCCGTAACATGATAATTACTTTTTATCCAATCAAGATGTGCCGTGATATCTGAGAATTTTGCTGTTCTAATAACTTCGCCATTCTCATTATAAACAAGACCCGGATGACCGGATTCATTATGCCACCACATTTTTGTATGACCATGAATATCTACAAATATCTCAAGTATTATATGACCTTTAATATCAGGAATAACATTTATTCTACCGCTTGTGCCATACTGGTTAATCCATTCGGTTTCCTTCTGTTTTTTCTTATAAACAACAAAGTCGTAGTGACCATATTCTGAAAAATTAACTTTTGATGTCCATACATCAGATTTTTCGTTATAATCTAATTCATTATCAGTAAAGGATATTTCGCCTTCGGTGATAAAATCATCATCTGTAGAATTTTTATAAATACGGACAAAATATCCGCTTTTATTTTCAGGAAGATTAAATTTGAAAGAGAAGTCATCACCGCAATGAAGATTGAAAAATGATGTCGCTATCGGTGAGCTGTATTCTTTCGGAGCTAAAACTCTTTCCAGAATAATATTCGCTCTATTTCTAACCTCATGGATATCGTGACCTGACGCGGACACCAGCAAGCGGATTACTTCTTTTAAA
>CAYLTM010000112.1:1326-6433 GCA_964386495.1 uncultured Leptospirales bacterium | reverse complement strand
CTAAACTAATGACAATACACAAGTGTAATCACATCGAAACAAATGGAGCAGACTCTTGCGAGTCTGGATTCGGCAGCTTGTCAGTCATAGCTTTAGCGAATGTTGGCTTGTCATCCATAGCTTTATATCTTTTCGCGTATCTTTCAAGGGAGTTTACAGCCTTTACACATTCGCCGTAATCAAAATCCATTTCATTCGCGTAATATCGCGCGTCGAGCATTTCGAGAATTTTTTCTCTTGTTTTGGATGTAAAAGGTTTTTCCGGTTTTTTGATTATTACCGGTTCAGCGATAAGCTCTGTCTGATCGCTATAGTCAATTACCGCGTTAACAAGTTTATTTAACGCTAGTGAGATTTCAGGAGTATAAACAGCAGTATGAGCATAACCTGTCTCAATTGCTCTTTCTTCAATAGCCAGTAAGAATTTGAATGAATCAAACAATTCCCTAAGGCCTTTTTTCATATCACTTTCTATAGTGTCAAAAGTTTTCAGTCCAAGATATATGGTGGAAATTTCCATCCAGAATGGTCCCTGACCGACATGTGAAATTACTGTTGTTTCATTTGAAATGTGGTGAATTGTCGGCTTACCGGTTTCTTCTTTAACGAGAACAAATCGCCGGGTTGCCATAGATCTGAAAGGTCCTTCAGCAAGAGCCTTGTGCAGTAAGGAAACCGCATTTATAAGTCTTGAAGAAAGTCGAGTATCACTCATCAATCTAGATAAAAAATTCAAATCATCCTGAGCGACATCAGCAAAGGCTTTATTTTTCATCAAAATAAACTGATCTTTAAAAGACTCTGTATCGGATCCGTTTCTTATCTGATTAACTATATCTATTGAAGGAAAAATCGAATAACATCTATTTTCTTCAAAAGCTTTAGTAATTGACTTTTTAACATATTTCGCCTGAACCAGTTCCTCGTCTTTTACGCTAAACCTGCATAATCCGCAAATTTCACTGTCTTTGATTAGGTTTTCCAAAGTATTACTCCTTTCACTATAGAATAATTATATCCGCAACTTCGAGTTCTCCATTCCTAGCATTACTGCTCGAATTAAGATAAACAATTAAATCGCAGGTATAATTAAATTGGTATTTTATCATCTAATTCGTCAATCAAAATAAATAAATATTTCATTATGAAGCCTGAAAAACTGAATAATTGTAAATATTTTTGATGAGAGTTGAAGGAAAATCACTATTTAATTCAACAGGATATAAAATTCTTAAATTGATTAATTAATTAATTTAAGAATTTTGTTTATCAAGGTAGGTACATCAATTTCGATTGGATCAATAATTTGAAATAATCCCATTGTTAAAAGAATTATCTGAGTATAACGGCTAACAACATCCAGTTCCAGATTATTGATTTGCTCAACCGAAATATCTTTATAAATATCCTTAAGGAGTTCAAGATGTTTTCGCAAAAAAAGTCTGGCAATGTCCTTAATTTTAGGCTCTTCAAAACTATATAGCATAATATTTATGAATATTTTAATATTCTCACTGCGCAATAAAAAGTTTTCAAACCCATACATGGTTGACAGCAAAGCTCTATCCTTGGATAAACTTGCTTCCTTAATAATTATTATCTGATCTTTTTCAATTTCATTGAAAAATAATTCTATCAGATCAATAAAAAGAGACTCCTTAGTCGGGAAATAATGTCTTATTCCGCCTTTAGACATTTTTGCCTCTTCCGCAACATCATCAAATGATATATTAGAATAAACATTGTTTGATAGAAGCCTTTTCAGTGCTTCAAGAATCAACTTTTTCTTTTTTATGTATTTTGGTGAAAGATTTTCCATACAATTATTTTTTTGCTTTCTCCATTATTTTGTCAAGCATTTATTCATCCTTAAAGTATTTGTTCATATTTTTGTGTTAATTATAGTTCGCCGCAACCTATTACGGCGGAGCGTTTCCACCACCAATTTATTTGCAAATACTCCTTAAAATCAGCGCTTATTTTCTTTTAAGCACGGCAATCATTTCCACATGCGGAGTCTGAGGGAACATATCATACGCTTCAAGCGACGTTATTTCGTACTGATCCTTCATACCTTCGATGTTTTCTCTCAGCGAAACTGGATTACATGACATGTAGACAATTTTGTCAACGGATAAATCAACAAGATCCTTCAACGCCTTCGGATTAATACCAGCACGTGGAGGATCAGCGACAACTACCGAAAATTTGCCGGTATTAGCAGACAGATAATCTTTTATATCCGATTTAACAAACGAAACATTTTGAATATTCTCATTAATCTTAAGGTTTTCATTGGCAGAATACACCGACTCATCCATAAGTTCAACACCGGTTACATTATCGCACTTGTCCGCAATATATAGCGAAATCGATCCTATACCGGAACACAAATCCAAGACATTGCCATACACTTCCTTTTTTATGGAATCGTACATTTTTTCAGCGATATAGGAATTTGACTGAAAAAAAGAATTTGGAAATATTTTATACTTTATCCCTGAGAGTTCTTCAATAATATAATTATTTCTTCCAGTATCAATGTAATCGCCAAAACTAGTATCAGCCTTTCCGTTATTCTCCAGAAAAACAATAGAGTTGCATATATCACCTATTGAATCCGCGATTTTAGCGGTTTTACTCATTAATTCAAGATTATTTTTATCAGCAACAACAAAAGTACACATGTTTTGTTCGCTAAAATATCCCTGACGTAAAACAACATACCTTAAAAATCCTATGTGTTTCAAATAATCATAATCATCAATATCAAAAATATCCGGAATAATTTTCGCCCATAGGCTTTGTGATTTCGCCTGCATAATATGACATTCAGTGATATTTACAACATTACGAAAGGAGCTTCTTCTGCGAAGACCTCGACTGCCAAAGGCACATACAAAATCCATCCGGTTCCTATAGAAATATCCTTCAGAGTGTGAGGGGTAGACCGTGTCTATAGTATAAAAATTTTCAAATAGCTTATTGATGTATTCTTTTTTAATGTTCAACTGGTTTTCATAGGTAATATCCTGAAAAAGACATCCCCCGCATTCCATAAAATGGGGGCATCTTGGCTGTGCAGTTCCATAGTAATTTTTGGCAATTATTGCCATTTCTCTATTTTTCATTGGTAATTTACAATGCTCCCTGACGAATTATTAATAACATTGCATCCGCACATTTCTTTCTGTCAATAAAAAAGGCAGCCTTTCGACTGCCTTTTTCACATAAAATATCAATTAAACGGAATATTAATATCCGCCTAAGCCGCCTCTTCCAGGTCCGCCATACGGCGCACTACCGGCAACATTTAAAGTCGCTCCAATATTAAAAAACCATCCAGACATTTTCATCTCAGCATCATCCGAGTTAGAAATATTGGATCTTCTATAACCAGTATCAAAAATAAATGCCAAATTATCAGATACGGTATAAGCCGCTCCAGCAGACACCTGCCATGAAAAACCATGATACAAAGCAACCGAACTATCACCCTTTACCGGCATTAGAGAATAACCGATACCAGGATTAAAAAACGGAACAACCATTATGGAATTCTTCAATTGAGGAAATCTTATGGAAGCTGTTGCCATAATTGGAATTAAAAAAGCATTTTGATCATATTTCTTATAATAATTCCAATTCCACAACATCATACCTGGATTAAGACCAAACGCTAACATAGGGTCAAACTCATTACAAAAATAGAAACTTCCGCCATAACCCATTTTATCGGCAGAATCCGCATAAGAAGTACCAATTCTAAATTCAGTTGTTTTAGCAGTCTGCTGTGCAAATACAGAAGATGCGGCAACAAGAATCGATACTATCGCAAGAAATAACACTTTCTTCATAATTTTCTCCTTTAATATAGAAATTTGATTGGAAAATCATTAGACAATCCAAATCGACGCAAATATACTCGACAGCTATCATTAGTCAAGAAAAATTTTAAACAAAAATGATTTTCAAAAGAAAGTAAGCATCTATTTTTCGCTGTTTAGCACTTGACATTTTTCATTTATTCAAATCTATTATTCTTCATTACGAGTAATGGAGATATTATGGGTGATTTTAAGTTTCCGGCATTTGCCGTATTTCTCGCGACGACTATTGAAGCAAAATCAATCATTAATAATAATTCGTATCAATGGAATAATTTATCTGAAAATCACTATTTTTCAAAAATATATAATTTCCACCTAGTTATTTCCGGTATTGGCAAAGTCAATGCCGCCTATGCACTGTCAAAAATAATCAATACTGCCGATGAAATAATTATACTTGGAACATCCGGCGGTCTTGGAAATGAACAAATAGGAGATATATATTTTTCCAGCGAATTTGTAGAGCATGACATGGATGTATCCGGGCTGGGAGTTCCCAAGGGAGTAACGCCTTTCTCGTGGATGAAAAACTTTTTAATAGAAGGTAATCCTTCCGGAAATCTCACGAAAATGAAAACAATTTGTGAAAATCTCGGTTTAACAACAAACACCGCTAGAATAATGAGCGGTGATCAATTCATTAATGACCCGAAAATAATTGAAGAGAAAAAAAACCTTTTCGGAGCGAACCTTGTTGATATGGAATCCGCGGCTGTGGCGAAAATTTGTGCACTTGAAAAGAAACACGTATTTGCCGCAAGATATATATCCGACAACGCGAATCATGACGCGGCAAATAATTGGAACGAAAATGTCCGTCGTGCTTCAGTATTATTCGACAAAATCTTGAAGGGTTTCGTACAACAAACAGAAGCATGATGAATAGACATAAATTATTAACCAGTATTATAAGCATTACAATAGTAATGTTTATCACAGCCTATGCAAAAGCACAATCGGAAGATTCCGATTATTGTGATTATTTGATAAACAAGGCTGACAGGTTACTTCTGCATGAAGATTTATTCTGGCACAACCTAGTTCACTATCAAAAAACTCTAACCGGTTACGAAAGTTTCGCGGATGATCCCGCGTTTTTCCTATCACAAAACGGTAAGACATCTCCGCGTGATGAAATGCTCGCAACAATACGGGCTTTTTGCACAGGAGATATTAGTTCGTATAACTTTCCGGCGAGGTATCTATGGTTAAAAGAA
>CAYLTM010000112.1:0-1316 GCA_964386495.1 uncultured Leptospirales bacterium | reverse complement strand
TTAGAATATTACAACAAGTTAGATGTTGATAAAATCTCTGTAATTTTCGCCGCGGAATACATGCAGGTTCCTGATTCATCGTTTGGTCATATCTTTCTAGTCACACATTTCAAAAACACACCGCTGGAAAATTCTACAGTAATTAATTACGCGGCGCCAACCGGCAACGATGCTCCGTTAACAAAAATTTACAAAGGTGCGGTTGGATCATACAGAGGGAAATATACAGAATCCCGCTACAGGAACAAACTAAAAAGCTATATTATTAAAGAAAAACGGTATGTCTGGGAATACGAACTCAATTTAAATGACGACGAAATCAAAAGATTATACGCGCATTACTATGAATTAAAAGTCCTTAGAAATGATTACTTTTTTCTGGACGAAAACTGCGGCTGTGCGATAATGTTTCTGCTTCAGTGTGCCAGATATGACTCATCATTAACTAACAACGGCGGATTCTTTATACCGCCGATAAAGTTCGTCTTTTTATTACATGATGGGAATTTTATTAATAATGCTCCCAAAATTATAACCCTTGAAGAATCAAAAATAATCAAAACAGTAAAAAATGACCCGCCGCATAAACGGCACAGACTAAATTGCGTTTCGGCATCTTTCGGTGTTAACTCATACAACCCATACACAAGTATATCGTATCATCCATTATATCACACTCTGATTGATCCGCAGCTTGGATATTCATCATACAGTGATATCACAATTCTTGAAATAGGTCTGAGATATTATTACAACAAAACCTTCACAGTAAATAATTTCACGTTGATTGACGCTGTTAATTATGGAGTTGACGACAACAAATTTTTATTATCGTGGAGATTTTCAGCCGGACAAAACAAAATATTCACCAATTCCAAAAATCCGGCTAACAATTATTTCTTGAACGGCGGTGTCGGATATTCCGCGATGCCGATCAATAATTTCTTATTATTTGTTTTTCTTTTAAGCGATAGCAATATTTCATTTTCTTCAGATGATTACTTAACCGGTGCTGGAATAAATATCGGTAATTACGCGAACCTTCGATATTTTTCAATAAAACCGTATGTTAAATATTTCATCTATCCTGTATTCGCTTACCAAACAAAATTTACCGCCGGTATCGATGGGAATATTCCGATAACAGAAAATCTTAACATAACCATGAAATATAGTTTTAATGAATTTCACATACCTTTTCATGAAGCCGAAGTCGGCATAAATATATATTTCTAAAAATTACCTAAAAATAAAACAGCTACACAGCAACGGCAATAACTATACCAGCAGCTTCAATAAGTTTAACTTTCTCACGG
>CAYLTM010000111.1:10538-13190 GCA_964386495.1 uncultured Leptospirales bacterium | reverse complement strand
TTGGAAGTTCTTAAGCAGATTAATGCCAATGGAAATAAGGATAAGGTTAAAATTTCACAGATTGGTAGCTATTGAGTATTTCAGTTTTGTATTTCATATAAATGTCACGTCGTCCGCCGGCTTCAATAATGATAAATTTTGCGCTATCAATAATTAAGCAGATTGAATATATGTATTCTTCAGCATTGTAAATGTTCAGGTATTCGCGGTAATGAGCGTTTTTTCCGTTATTCAAAGTCAACAGTGTTGTGTCGTTTCGGGAATAGCCATTGGTAGATAGAACCGAGTTTTATCCGATCGATTCATCGCAGGCCAATAGTTTTTATTTTTATGTGAATACCATCAAAGGATACGGCTTTGTATTCCGGGGATTTATCAAAAACGGTGAAGTCCGATGGAGCTTGTAGAATAGGCTTGGTGCAACTCGCAGAAAAAATAATCAATAGAATTACTAATTTTTTCAATTTACTCCCCCCGAAAAAAGATTTTCGATTGTCAGTTGGTTGATCCATTCATACCGAGATTTTTTACGGTAGTTAACAGGTACATTTGATGAGTTGTAAATATTGACTGTTATAATTGGATTAACGGTAATATATCTGATATACTTAATGCTGCCCTTGATATTTTCAATCTCAGAAACTGCTGAGTCAATAGCGGTCTCTGCATCGAGAAGTCCTGAAAGTTCCGCAGTATTTGTAACACCATAAAGCTTCATAAGATATTCATTTTTAACTTTAAGGTTACTTTCAAGAGTAATCAGTGATTCAGAAAAATCATTCATGTCGATTTTTTCATCTGATATATAGCCTGTAGTTTTTAGTTCAGTTTTAATATTTTCTACTTTTGAAACAGGTATTCGAAATATAACGCGATTATTATCGTAAAAAATGATTAACCCGCCCATATTTTTTGTTTGGCTGATTAAATGTTTTACGGCGGATTCACTATCCGGTGTGGTTATGTAATATTCATAACTTATCGCGGTATTTTTTATTTCATCGGCACTTAACATGACTGATAGAAATAATATAATTACAATATAACTTTTCAGGTTTTTCATTTTAATGACACCGACTGTATAAATTTATTAACAGAATTTATATGTTTATTATACGATGACTCATCAGTGAAGACAGCTTCAATAATTGTAATATTTTTACCGGATATTCCGAAAGCTACAATGTAGAATCTACCACCGGAAACTGCAAAGTTGTAAGAGTAAATACCATCATCTAACAGGGAAGAATAGTAATCTTTTTTGACAGTTTTGTAAAGCCTATTATCCGTGTCTATTTTAAATGCCTTATCCCAGAAATGTACATTGTTTTCAGGATAGTTATCAATAGAATATATTCTTATAAAACATTCTTCAGAAGGTGTAATAAACGTATAAGATGATTTTTTATCATAAAAGTTTTTTTCGTTTACGAAAAAGTTTTCTGGAGTGTTAAATGTGATATCTGGCTTTTCATAGGAGGCAACGGAATTTGGCGAAATATTATTTATCCATGGGAAAGGTGATGGTAAATATTTCTGAACCGCTTGACCTGATTCAGCAGTGAGATTGATTATAATTGTGGAGTAATCTGCCTGACTTTTAAGATATTTTAATTGTGCTTTATAGGCTTCAATTTTAGCGGTTATTCTCTCTATTTCTTTAAGAATTTTGACTTTTTCTTTTGTGTTTTTTTCTTTGTTTAATAGTCTGTTTAATCGAAGTAATGTATTCTCTGCCGATTTCAGCCGAAGTTCCATATCTGAATACTGTTCAGTTACATCCTGTGCGGAGATATTTTTTGATGTAATGGTTCCTATGTTT
This sequence comes from uncultured Leptospirales bacterium, assembly GCA_964386495.1. GTDB lineage: Bacteria > Spirochaetota > UBA4802 > UBA4802 > JAFGJZ01 > CAYLTM01. Next base: position 11,368 of record CAYLTM010000111.1, on the reverse strand, counting down.
TCCAGTTGTTTAATTGCTTGCTCGAATTTTTTAACAGGTATTCTGACAACAATATGTGCACTCATGTAACTTCCCGTTGTTGATACTGATTCGATACTACCATTGAACTGAGTTGACAGTTTATCAATGAGCATTAGGGAGTCCTTAATACTTTTTACTCTTATGTTGTAATTAGCTTTGTATATTACGATCCTGTCGATAGCAACCTGTTTTTCCTTCGCCGGAGCTTCATGTCGAGGTTCATCAGCCTCGGATTCTGAAATGGTCGAGACTGCCCTGTCTTCCATAGCACCTGCCTTCATTTCGCGGCTGAAATAATCTTTACTTTTTTTACTCAGAGGGGGAGCCGAGGGTGCCGGTGCGGGCATACTGCCGCAATTAAACAATCCAGCTAAAAATATTAAGAAAAACATTGTAGTAATGATCTTTTTCATGGCTAATCTAATAAGCATTATAAGGAATTGTCAAGAATAATTCATCTGTTTTGAATTATTTATCGGACTGTCAAAGAATAATCGACAGCCAGTATTTTGCTCTGACACCTTAAATTTTTACATGTATTGATTAGTCATCGATATTTGCAGGGAATTGTCCTTGACAGAAAATATACCATATTGTATATGAGACTTAGTTTTGTTTGATGATTACTCTTGATATTTTGGCATAAAGCAAAGGGATATTATGAGAATACGTAATAAACTTATTGTAAGTTTTGGTTTTGTTGCTGCCGTCGCGGTGCTTTCGGTAAGTTTATTAGGATATTACACTGCAAAAAAAATTATTCTACAACAGATGTTTTCAGCTATCAGTGAACAGATTTTAGTTGCGGC
>CAYLTM010000111.1:8505-10528 GCA_964386495.1 uncultured Leptospirales bacterium | reverse complement strand
CGTAGTGTAGAAATGATAATTGATAACCTGGGTTCAGCGTTTTCTTTAAACTTGTTCCGAAAAGATAACTTAGTTATAAATAAATCGTCAAATAACAATATAAGACAGGAAGTTAGTCTGCCTAAAATCCTCATAAATGGGAAAAGTATTATTGGAAATGAAGATTTTCTGAAAATTTTTAAAGAGATGACACCTTCTTATATAACAATATTTCAAATATTTGATGATAAATTAATCCGCATATTGACTACTTACAAATCCGGCAGTGAAATGACTTCAACTATTGAAATCGGAGAGTACTGTACTGGAGATTATTTTGATGCAGATTCAGTATTATATAGAAATATAATTCGAGGAAACCCTTTCATTGGATTAAATCGTGTGCATGGACGGGGTGTACTTACTGCGGCAAAACCTATTTATTCCAAAAACGGGGTCATTCTTGGTGCTATTGCTGTTGAAATTAAGCCGGAAAGAATTGAGCGTGTAAAAGACCGCGCGATACTACATAAAATCGGAAAAAACGGATACATCGAAATATTTGATTCTACGGGACTTCAGTTAATTCATAATACCCGTGAAGGAGATATCCGCTCTGATATTAATCATAAGAAAATGATTCATTTGAAAAACGGTATTATTAGGGCTGCAATGACAGGTGATGCCCTTGATGCCATGGAAAATTATTATACAGAAAAATATTATATTTTCACATATATCCCGGAATCTGACTGGTATATTGCGGCTAATGTTTATGTTGATGATTTTCTTGATCCGGTATATTCATTGAGGAATAATTTTTTTCTAATTGCTGTAATTTCGATTATTCTAATTATGCTAGTTTCATATTTTCTGTCACGTAGAATTCTTCGCCCAATTGACGGAATGCTTAAAACGATACATAATCTGGTTAGACAAATCCGTATTAGAGAAAGTTCTGAACTTCGTCATGAGATTACTTTACCGACGATAATAGATGAAATTGATGATAACTCTGTTTATAAGCACCGCTTCATTCGTTTAATTAGTAAAGTCGTTGGTCATGACGAAATAAAGGTTTTTGCCGCAAATTTGGGATTAATGGCGGAATCTCTGCTTCAGAGTTTTTCACAAATTGATAATCAAATGCAGCAAATACGTGAGGCTAATGAAGAGATTCGCAAATCTAAAGATGAACTGCATTCTATGCTTACTAAGTTGGCTGATAATGAAAAATTCGCAATGATAAGTACTCTCGTTGCGAGTATTGCACATGACGTGAGTTCACCACTAGGTATATCAATAACAGCTCTCAGCTATTTTGAAAATCTTACTCATACCATTGAGAAAAATTATAAACTGGCAAAAGTTACTAAAACTGATTTTGAAGTGTTTATTAACCATGCTTCTGAATCTACGACAATAATTGGTGTTAATCTTCAGCGGGCTTTTGATCTAATGCGAAGTTTTAAGGATATGATTGCGGATCAATGTAATGAAGAAAAACGTGTCTTTAATGTTGGAGAGTATCTGTCGGATATTTTACTCAGTCTTAAACCTAAGCTCAAAACGAGTACACATACAGTAAATCTGGACTGTCCGCCTGATATTGTTCTAAACAGTTTTCCTGGAGCTTTTTCGCAGATAATTACTAATCTTATCATAAATTCTGTTGTCCATGGGTTTGAGGATATGAAAAATGGAATTATATCATTGTCAATTAAATCCAGCTCTGGAATGGTCGAATTGTATTATCACGATAATGGCAAAGGGATTTCTCCTGAACATATCAATGTTCTATTCGATCCTTTTTTTACCACAAAACGCGGGCGAGGCGGTACAGGTTTAGGAACACATATAATTCATAGGACTGTTACGAAAACGCTTAATGGCACAATACGTTGTGAAAGTGAAGTTGGAAACGGCACTACATTTTATATTCAGTTTCCTGAATGATCAGCATGGTCATTTAATATGAAATAGTTTTTAATTTTAGGTCTCCATGTTAAAGAATTAAACAAGGAGGATCTATGAGAAATATAGT
>CAYLTM010000111.1:1988-8495 GCA_964386495.1 uncultured Leptospirales bacterium | reverse complement strand
AATATAGTAAAATTATGTGTTGTCTCCATCGTTTTCTTTTTGCCTAACATGTACTGTAAAGATAACGACACTCTTATAATAAATTCATATATGCACGATGAGGCTCCGAAAAAGGCGTTTAATGATATTGTGGAAATGTTTAAGAAAGAAAATCCCGATATCAAAGTGGTTGTTAATACTTATGCGGTCGAACAGTACAAAAAGTTGTTTTCCGAGTGGCTGCATTCTGAAAACCCTCCAGATATCGCAACCTGGTACACAGGAAACAAATTAAATTGTATAGTGAAAAAAGGGCTTCTTGAACCAGTTGATGCAGTTAATCCGAAAGAAAGTGTTGACAGTGAGTTCAGTAAAATTTTTAAAAATTCGAATTCCTCCAATGATAAATTATATTTTGTTCCGCATTGCTGGTATTGGTGGGGGATTTATTATAATAAGGATTTATTTAAAAAACTTAACTTGACTGTTCCTGATACTTGGGAAGAATTTCTTGTCGTCTGTGAGAAACTGTATAATTCACATTATTATCCAATAGCTATCGGTGCCAAGGATAAATGGGCTGCCGGTGCCTGGTTCGATTGTATGGATTCTGCAGTAAATGGAGGGGGCTTTCATCGTGATTTGACAAATGGAAAGATTTCCTACGCTGACCCTAAAGTGATGAAAACCTTCAATCATATAATCACACTGTCCCGAAAAGGTTATATTTTACCAAACGCAGGATCATATAGTTGGCAGGAAGCTGCGAATTTGTTATTTTCTGGAAAAGCCGGAATGTGTTTAATGGGACAAAACATAAAAGATGTAGCTCCGCCGAATGCTATTAATAATATAGATTTTTTTAGATTTCCAGTAATTGACCGGAATATAGAGAATTGCGTTTTTGTCCAAACAGATGGATTTGTAATACCATCCAATTCAAAAAATAAGGTTGCGGCAAAGAAGTTCTTAGCATTTATAACTTCTCCAGAAATTCAGGAAGCTTTTTGCAAACCTCTTGGAAGACTTTCGATTAACGCGAAAGTTTCTCCTCCAAACGAAGATGCTAAAAAAGGACTTCTTATGATTACAAAATCTTCGCAAGTATTACAGTTCTATGAACGCGGCACACCGGAAGAAATTTCAGAAAAAGGGCTGTCGGCTGTTACAGCAATAATGACCAATCCAGAAAACACGGAGTTTATTCTATCAGATTTGGACAAGGAACGTATAAGAATTTACAGGAATATGCGGTAATTTGTTTATCAATAAATTTTAAAACCGCCGCTTCCGAGATATTGACCGCCTTCTGTCCAAATTTCAACAGTGTAGTTTCCAGTCCCTTCATGTAATGTGTGTTTAGACCATGTCCGGAATCCCTTGTTTCGTCCTCCAGATATCGGCAGCTTCACTTTAAGAACTTCATTACCATTATGTTTCCAGACATGATAGATTGTTTCCCTGATTCCATATGGTGCGAAAATCGCGGAATAATAATACGCCTCAGTAATATCTTTTTTATTTTTGAAAGGGTCCACTGGTTGCTGTTTGTGAATTGCCATGCAGGCTGTACTATTGGACAATTTCAGAGGTGCAGGGGGGATTACGCTTCTACAGAACCAGATTATTATGAATGAGATAATAATCCCCCCAATAAATTTTACCTTATTTTTAAACTTGTTTTTTCGAATAATATAAGGATATATGAAAATGATCATTGTCGCACAGCCGATTATTTCAGATATTATAATGCTGTATGAATTTTGCAGACCAGTCAGTACCGGCAACAGAAGATTGAATATGCTGAAAAAAACCAGTGCGTAGAATATAGAACCCGTAAAAGGATTCTTTATAACAATTTCGAAATAACCCTTGTACCAGTTGATTATAATATTTAGTATTCCGAGAATAATAAGAAATATTACGTTTCGCGACATTATTGTTGCGGATTCATAATACAAAGGTGTTATGAAAAATAAACTATTGCTTATAATGAACATCATCAGGAAGTCAGCGATTTTCGGTGCGATTTTAATTTTCAACACATTAGTTATAACAAATCTGATATTAACATAAATTAGAGTTAACACTCCCCATACAGCCGCTACTGGTGCGAATTCTAGCCCTCGGCGCATCAACATTATACATATTATACTTGTGATGAGTGATGTCAGCGGCTGAATTTTAAGAAAATGACGTAGGGCAGGGGGATTATTTTCTAAAATATTCGAAAGGAATTGAAAAGTTCCAGCTAAACCCTTTTTAAAATTTGATCGGGGCGGCAGACCTTCAAGAAAATAATATTTTATTCTATTCATTTTATCCGGAAATTTATTATTTTATATCATTGAATTCCAAAAATTCAGTAAATACCGGTTATCAAAAAAAAACGGTATTATGTCAATTAAAGACATTGTCTTTAATTGATTAGACGGCAAAGAAAAATTATATTATATTAAGCGTAAGTTCAATGAACTGATAACCATAGAGTATTGATAATAAACAGGTAATCCGAAAGGATGACCTCATACAATATGGAATCTTTTTTAACCCCACAACTTGCCGCAGGTTTCTGCGGCTTTTTTATTATCCAGTTATTACTTTATTATCCAGTTCATTTTTATCATCGTCCTTTATTGGAAAATAAATTTTCATCAATTTTGAAAACGATTCAATTGCTTCGCATACAGCATCAGCCGGTTTCCCTGATTTTACGCCATCAGCTATTTGTTTAGCGTAAAGATCAAGGTTGTCCTGACTCATACGTGCGTAAATTCCCATATCCGCCAGTATATGAACCTTTTTTTCAAGTAAAGAAATCAATATCAGTATACCTGTTTTATCGCGGGTATTTGATAGACGGTTTTCATGAAAAGTCTGCAGAGCTTTTTTCTTAACTTCGTATTCCTTTCTATACTTTCCAATCGCGAACCATTTAAGAAAAAAGAACTTGTTGAAAATATATTTTGAAAAATAAAGAAAGAAAAGAAACAATGGGATGAAAAAATAAATGTTATAGCGGTTAAAAATCAGACTGCCCGCTGATGCAAAAATTAATCCAGTGAAAATGCTTAAAGACAAATCAACATCGAGATATCGGCTGCTCTGATTAACAACCATAACGACTATTTCGCCGGAAGTCTTTTTTTCAGCTTCAAGAACTGACTCCTCAATGCGATTTTTTTCTTCTTCAGTAAAAAATATTTTAGAATTGAATCTTTTCATTACCATCCTCCTGATGCACCGCCGCCACCGAAACTTCCGCCACCACCACTGAAACCGCCGCCGCCGCCGAAACTTCCGCCACCGCTGCTGAACCCGCCGGAACCCCTTTGAGATCTTCCAGAAGAGGCGGCTGCCAATAAAAACGGTGACATCACCCCAAATAGAATTCCTCCAATAGCCAGAGCAATAGCCATTCCAATACCGATAGGGGCAATCGCGAACATGTAAATAAGCGGAGCACCAATACCGCCGGCAATACCTCCAAGAATTTTCGATATGCTCGAAATAACCGCTAGAACAAACAAGCCGCCGAATAACAGCATTGGAATCGAATTTTTGTTTTTTCTTTTTTCAGATGGTGTAGCTTTATATTCTCCATTAACCGCTTTCGATATCGAATCGACGGCGTTAATGAATCCCTGATCATACTCGCCTTTTTTAAAAGCAGGACTGACTTCGTAATCAATAATTCTGCCGGAAAGCAAATCAGTTAAAACACCTTCAAGTCCCTGTCCAACTTCAATACGCATTTTCCGGTCATTTTTAGATACAATGAAAAGTACACCGTTGTCTTTTTTTTCAGTACCCAGTTTCCAGGCTTCCGCAACCTTTATGGAATAATCTTCTATTGGAATACCCTCAAGGTCATTTATAGTCAGAATCACAATTTGTGTTGAATCTGAACTTTCAATGTCTGAAAGTTTTTTAAGCAGAGCTTTTTCAGTTTCAGGACTTATCATATCCGCATAATCATTTATCTGTCCCTTAAGTTCCGGAATCTGATAAGCATAGACCGGCGACAACGCAAGAAATAATATTAATGCGGTAATAATCTTCATTAGAATTTCACCTCTGGCGCTTTTTCAGCCCCCTCAGCCGCGCGGAAAGCTTCTTTAGGTTCCAGATGAAGCATTACTTTATTGGTAAGAACATTAGGGAATGTTCTTATTGATGTATTGAATTTTTTCACAATGTCGTTGTATCGTACACGTGCGACATTTATTCTGTTTTCTGTTCCTTCAAGCTGGTGCTGCAAATCCATGAAGTTCTGATTAGCTTTTAGATCAGGATATTTTTCAACGACAACCATAAGTTTTGATAACGCGCCTGCAAGCCCATCCTGTGCTGACTGAAACTGCTGCAAAGCCTGAGGATTATTAAGCATTTCCGGTGATAGCTGTACTGATGTCGCTTTAGCACGCGCTTCGATGACCGCTGTTAAAGTTTCCTTTTCGTGTGCGGCATAACCTTTAACGACACTTACCAGATTTGGGATAAGATCGTTACGTCTCTGATAAGATGCCTGAACATCACCCCATGCAGCCTTGACTTCTTCTTCGTTAGAGATCATTGTGTTGTAACCGCAATTCGTAAGAGATAATATCATTGAGATCGACAATAGCGATAAAATTATTTTTTTCATAAAAGCTCCTTTTTAAAGATAGTCTGAATTTTGTCATTTTCTATAATATCATGTTTATTGTTCAAATCATTTTTTTCAATAAATAAAATCAGCACTGGTTTTTATAGGTCAACCTTACCGACTCATTTCCAAGTTCTTTTACCATAGAGTTGATTACAGTTTCATTAGGATTTATACAGTAAATATTGTTCGCTTTAACAGTAACCTTGTCCTGACCATTACTGAGAAGACTAATGTGGAAATAAACAGGACAACCTCCTTTGTTGCTTTCAATAATTTTTTTGAGGTTAACAAGCGATGTGTCGCCGATAAGTCTTGAGTCAATGTTAAGATGAAGTGCCGCGATCGCCTGAGATCTAGCATCTTTAAGAGATTTGACTTCCTTTACGAAAAATTTGTATTTCGGTTCCTCGTCGTCTTCATTACCGTCAATTTCAATATCACCGGTTGCCATAATTAATTCTTCCGGTTTGATGAGTTCAGCGTATGTCTTATAGGTTTTTGGAAAGAAGAGTGTTTCGATTGTGCCTTCCATATCTTCGATATTGGCAATTACCATATCCTTGCCGGTTTGAGTGATTTTCTTTTTGTAATTTGTAATAATCCCAACTATTGAGAAGCTTTTTTTCCCCTCCTTGAATTCTATGGGAATACTTGCTATCGAGCATGATGAATAAGCACGGCTTTCTTTTTCCTATTTCGCAAGGGGATGCCCGGTAATATATACACCGAGAACTTCCTTTTCAAAAGAAAGTTTAATGTTTTCATTCCAGTCCTGCATATTTTTCAATTCGATATCCATCGGCTTTTGAGCATTGCCAGACATCGCGTCAAATAGATTTACCTGACCGGATTTTTTATCAGCCTGCAATTGTTTGCCGGCTTCAAGAAGATGATCAATCTGATAAAAGAGCATCGCGCGGTTAGGGCAAAAATCAGTGAAGGCACCGCTCTTAATAAGAGCTTCAATTACGCCTTTGTTGACAGTTGAGTCGCAATTTTCAAAAAAATCTTTAAGAGTTTTGAAATATCCTCCCGCCTTCTTTTTTGCGTTTAACATAACTTCGATAGCTTTATCGCCAACACCCTTAATCGCGCGGAAACCGAATCTTATCGCGTCTCCCTCAATAGTGAAATCAAAACTGCTGTGATTAATGTCCGGTCGTAAAACAGCGATGTTTTTTGATTTGCAATCCGCTATATATCTGCCCAGGTTATCCTGATTTTTTTGTTTGTCTATAGAACCGGACAATAGAGCAGTCATGTATTCTATGGTGTAATGAGTTTTCAGATACGCCGTTTGAAATGTAATTAATCCATACGCGGCAGAATGGGATTTGTTGAAACCATATTCTGCGAATTTCGCCATAGCGTCGTAGACTTTTTCGGCAATGTCGGGTTTAATCTTTTTAGCTTTAGCTCCTTCAAGAAACTTGGATTTCATGCTGTCGACGATTTCGACAATTTTTTTACCCATAGCTTTTCGCAGCTTATCCGCTTCAGCCATTGAAAATCCGCCCATGACCTGAGAAATTTTCATAACCTGTTCCTGGTAAATGATAACGCCCAGAGTATCTTTTAAAACGGGTTCCAGACATTCATGATCGTATGAAACAAGCGACATGTTTTTTTTTCTGATGCAGTATTGATCTGCCATACCGGACTGAAGCGGTCCCGGTCTATAGAGTGCCGACACAGCGATAATATCTTCAAAGCAGGTAGGTCCAAGTTTTCTAAGTAGAGCCTGCATACCGGAACTTTCAAGCTGGAAAATACCGTTAGTATCGGCGCCTCTTAAACGCTTGTAAACTTTTTTGTCATCCAGTGAAAGATTATCGATATCAAGATCGATATCACGGTTCTGTTTAATAAGTTTTAGG
>CAYLTM010000111.1:721-1978 GCA_964386495.1 uncultured Leptospirales bacterium | reverse complement strand
TCCATCTTTACCAGACCGACTTTCTCGCAGTTGTTTTTTTCAAACTGGGCGCAGATGCTGCCGTCTTTAGGATCACGATATAATGGAACATACTCAGTGATAGGTTCCTTGGAAATTACGATTCCTGCCGCGTGTTTACCGAACGATCGGACAAGACCTTCCAGCTTAATCGAAGCGTCTATTAAACTTTTAGAAATCGCGCTGCTTTTATAGAATTCAGTGAGCTCTTTAGACTCTTTCAGCGATTTGTCTATTGTCAGTTTAGGATTTATCATCTTTGTGATTTTGTTTGCTTCATCAAACGGAATGTCCATCGCGCGGGCAACATCCTTAACAGCGGCTTTAGCCTTCATGGTATTGAAAGCCATAATCTGGGAAACTTTATCCTCGCCGTATTTATCCTTAACGTATTTGATAATTTCATCGCGTTTTTTCCCGCAGAAGTCAATATCCATATCGGGCATTTCATTTCTGTCCGGATTCAAAAATCTTTCAAATAAAAGATTATAGTCGAGAGGATTTAGCTGGGTGATTTCCAGACAATATGATACAATTGAACCAGCCGCAGAACCACGACCAGGACCGACAGGTATACCGGATTTTCTGGCATGATGTATGAAATCCCACACTATAAGAAAGTATCCTGAAAACCCCATTTTTTTAATAACAGAAAGTTCATATTTAATCTGGTTTTTAATTCTATCATCCTGATTATTTCCAAAACGTTTGAAAGCACCTTCGTAAACAAGCTCATCAAGATAAGAATCGAGGGTGTGATTTTCGGGAACCTTGAAGTCCGGCAGAAAAGGATGACCAAGATCCAGTTGAACAGAACACATGTCCGCCACAACCTGAGTATTGTGAATAGCGTCGGGATAATCTGAAAAGATATACTGCATTTCCTCTTCGGTTTTAAAATAAAATTCATTCGCGCCGAATTTCATTCGTGATGGATTACTCATCGTCGTTTGAGTCTGCACGCAGAGGAGCAGTTCGTGAACAGCCGCATCTTCCTTATCAAGATAATGCATATCGTTGGTCGCGATTAACGGGATGTTGAGTTTTGAAGCAATTTCAATGACACCGGCGTTAGCAGCCTTTTGTTCATGGAGTCCATGATCCTGAATTTCAAGAAAATATCTTTCGCCGAAAAGTTCTTTATATTTTTCAGCAGTCTGTAAAGCGGAATCTTGTCTGTTGTTAATGACGAGTGAAGGTACTTCACCGGCAATACACGCACTTGAGCAGATTAATCCT
>CAYLTM010000111.1:0-639 GCA_964386495.1 uncultured Leptospirales bacterium | reverse complement strand
AAATCTATTCGCGGTTTTTTATAGAATCCCTCAGTGTATCCTATAGAAGAAAGTTTAATGAGATTTTTATAACCAGTATTGTTCATTGCGAGAATTATAAGATGGTAATTGGATGTTTCACTTTTTGAATAATTTCTTTCAGTTCTTTTTGTAGGGGATATATAGAATTCCTGACCAAGTATGGGTTTAATCCCTTTGTCTTTTGCGGTTTTATAGAATTCAATAGCTCCGCACATATTTCCATGATCGGTCAAAGCAATAGCGTTCATATTTAATGATGCAGCTTTATTGATCATTTTATCGATTTTTATAGCACCATCTAAAACAGAGTAGTGCGAGTGATTATGCAGATGGATAAAACTCATTATTCTTACCTTTGATATTTTTACAATGCGAAAATCAATTTTTTTGGGTGTTCATTAATAATAAAACAAAAAAAATAAAAAAAGCAGGAAAAAAGAGTATAGGGAATGTGTGAAAAATGATTTAATGAGATTTGTTTCTTGGTGGTTAGGTTCTCTGGTGTTTTCCCGGTTTTATCCAATAAACACTCCAAATCGCACCTGTATCGACATCATCCCTACGAATATCCCAGTCTGAGTTAGCGTAGTTAAGCAGAATCTCTTTGACTTCGGAGAG
>CAYLTM010000110.1:7006-13321 GCA_964386495.1 uncultured Leptospirales bacterium | reverse complement strand
TTTTAAGGTGTCAGAGCAGTTTGGTATACCAAACTGCTCTGACACCTTAAAAAAGGCCATTTTTGAAAAAAATGGTTGGCAGGAAAATAAAAGTAGAATGAAACAAAAAATTCTTGATAAAAAATTCATAGTAATGAAAGATAAACATGGTTATATGTCTTTTCGGAGGGATTATGAGAATATTTTCTGTAATGCTGATACTTTTGATATTTACGATAAGCTGCATAAGTACAAATGATGAACTAGCATATTCAAACACCAAGGAAAGTAGTCAGATACAGATTAACTGGGAAAAGTTTAATGATAATGTAATAAAATATAAAATTTATATAGATGGGATCTATCGCGAATATACAAAAAAAACCAGCATGACAATGTTTTTTCTTGAAGAAGATACTGAATATGAAATCAAAGTTAAAGCACTATTGAAAAATGGAAATGAAGAAACCGTTATCAGAGTTACAAGAAAAACTGAACCGCTTTTAGAAAAAAATGGGTTAGTTCATCCAAGAAAACATTTAACTTATAAAGGAGCTTTTCGATTTCCTGAAGGTTCAGGTAGTTTGTCCAACTGGAATTTTATGGAAAGCGATATCTCAATTTATCCAAACGGTGACTCCGCAAATATCGATTCTTATGCAGGATCAATATTCTGCTTTGGAAATCCTGCTGAATCTCTTTCTGCAGAAATTTCCATACCTGAACCTGTAAAATCAAAAAATGTTGCTGATCTTAACCGTGCTGTAATTCTAAAAGATTTTGCTAATGTTAAATCATTGAACATACAAACAGTTGATGGGTTAAAAGCATCCGCTATCGAATATCTGCCTAAACAATTTGGGCAGGAGCGTGATTATTTACATACTTGCTTTTCCACCCTTTATCCATCACCGGGAATCAGACCAAAATCATATGGTGCAGCAGAAATTGATTTTTCAGCTGTTTACGGAGCCTGGATTATTGGATCTTCTGAGCCTGAAGCATCTCCTTTTTATTCAGCATCCACTTCATTTATTTTTAGAGCACAAGATAAATCTGATAAATATTTTCTAATTGCAGGCGGCAGCTCGGTCGGTAAATCAAATTGGGGTCCTCTTTTACTTGCATATTCTCCATGGCAGGACGCATCACCACTTCCAGCTGATAACTTAAGCTTAACATACGAACCAATACTAATGTATGATCAGCGAAGTAATGAATCAAATTATTACGAGAAATCTGACACATCGAAATTTCTTAATGGAGCTGCCCCCGGAGACGTTTGGCGGGGCGGAGTTTTTGTGAAAACTGAGGATGTATCAGCTGTTATAATATGCGGTGTTAAAGGTCATGGTGATTACTTTGAAAATTCGCTAAATGAAAAACAATCTAATTATAGGAACCTGTTATTGTTTTATGATAATGATGAACTTTTTTCTGAGAACGATAACACCGACCCGAATGAAATTCAACCATATGCTGTTATGGACTTGTCCAATATTCTTTTTTCAAAAAATTCCGGATCAGGTGAATGGGCAGCCGGTTCCAAAGGACCCGGTGGAATGTCTTTTAATGAAAAAACCGGTCATCTATACATGGTCGAACAAAGAGTTGACGGAACAGATCACTCTCGACCGATAATTCATGTCTGGAAAATTCAATAACAACTATAAAGAATTCTTTAAGACTACCTATCTCATTATCTGAAGCGGTAAATATTTTATATACAGCCCTCTCAAGTTAATAAGCGTGTAATATTTGCTTGACATCTTCAGGTTATTTTTGATAAAATTTCCATTAAGGATTATCTATTGATGAATCGTATGTTGTGTTAATTAATATGATAACCTAATTCATAAGTACATATTGATTAAATAAATTTAATGAGGTTAACATGAAAGCAGTAAAGTTGAGTGATAATATTTTTTGGGTTGGTGGCGTTGATTGGGATTTGCGTAATTTTCATGGTTATGTTACACAGAAGGGATCTACATATAATGCGTATCTTATAGTTGACGAGAAGGTCGTACTGATTGACACGGTCAAACACTACCTTAAAGATGAAATGCTGAAAAGAATCTCAACTATTATTGATCCGAAAAAAATTGACTATATAATATCAAACCACGTAGAAAAGGATCATTCTGGTAGTATCCCTGCATTAATGGAGATCTGTCCCAACGCTGTCATTTTGACTTCTCCTAACGGCGAGAAGGGTCTTAAAATGCACTATAAAGGTGATTACAAATATCAGGTAATGAACAGCGGTGATTCATTCAGTACAGGCAAAAAAACCTTGCAGTTCGTATTAACACCTATGGTTCACTGGCCTGATAATATGGTGACTTACTGTCCTGAAGATAAAATATTATTTTCGAATGATGCCTTTGGTCAGCATATAGCTTCTTATGAGCGATTTGACGATGAATATCCTATTGAAACAATTCTCGACGAAGCTAAAAAATATTATGCGAATATCGTGTTGCCTTTCGGAGCTCAGGTTCAGAAAGCTCTGGAACAAGCGTCAAAACTGGATATCTCGATGATCGCACCGTCCCATGGAATTATCTGGAGAAAGCATCTCGATAAAATTTTACCATTGTATAACAACTGGTCAAAAAACAATGCCTCAGAGAAAGCTGTTATAATTTTCGATTCTATGTGGGGCTCTACTACAAAAATCGCTGAAGCAATCGCCGACGCTTTTGAATGTCAGGATATTTCCTTCACACTTCTGGATCTTCAGCATAATCACATTTCTGATATTATGACACTTCTTATAGATTCCCGTTATATATGCGTTGGTTCACCAACACTTAATAATAATATGCTGCCGACAGTTGCGGCGTTTCTTACATATTTGAAAGGTCTTGCTCCAAAGAATAGAATCGCGTTGGCTTTCGGTTCTTATGGGTGGGGAGGGCAAAGCATTCAGCAGGTTAATGATGTTTTAGCATCATGCGGATTTTCCATGCTGGAAAGCATAAAAGTTAATTACGTTCCGGATGTTAAACAGCTTGAAGATATTTCCAAAAACGTTGAGCTCGCGATAGCAAAGTAGATAGGTTTTGCGGAGGCTGATTATGAGTAGTACAGAGATTTGTTTTGACAATGATAAAATATTTTCATCTGTCACCTTCGAGGGATTGATAATTCATGAAAATGGTATCGCCGTTGATGTCAATAACTCATTAACTAATATTGTCGGTTATGATAAAGATGAATTATTAAGAAAAGATTTAGTCGCTCTTCTCGTACACCCCGATTATCATTCAATTGTTTACGAAAATATTAAGAATCAATCTGAAAATCCCTATACGGTGATTGGTATTAAAAAAGATGGCAGGCAGTTCTATGCTGAACTACAGTCAAAAAATACCAGTTATGAAGGTCGCAAAATAAGAGTAACTGCGGTTAGAGATGTTTCGACAAAAGTAGATTATGAAGAAAGAATAAAAATTCTTTATACTGCTATTGAGCAGAGTGTTAATACCGTCGTCATCACTGATAAAAATGGAAATATCAAATATGCTAATCCGAAATTTTCAAGCTTAACCGGTTATACTCTCGAAGAGTCTATTGGACAAAATCCGAAAATTTTAAAAACTGATCATCAATATCCGGATAATTTTTTCAAGAATTTATGGGAAACTATTTCACGGGGAGATTCATGGGAAGGAGAGTTTTTAAATAAAAAGAAAAACGGCGAATTGTATTGGGAAGCCGCGAAAATTTCACCGGTAAAAAATGATCAAAACGAGATAACAGCTTATATAGCAATTAAAGAAGATATTACTAAATTCAAAAATCTTATGCAATCACTTAAAGAAAGCGAAGATAAACTAAAAACAATTTTCGAAATACTTCCTGAAGGCATCAGTATAACTGATGAAGAGGGAAATATTGTTGACTGCAATGAGAGTTCAGAAAAACTTTTGGGTGTAACAAAACAGCAGCATATTTCACGAAAATACGATTCGGTGACATGGGAAATTATTCGACCCGACATGACAATTATGCCTCCAGAGGAATTTGCTTCAGCAATCGCCTTAAGTAAAAATATCATTGTCCGAGATGTAGAAATGGGAATCAAACACGCTGACGGTTCAATTACCTGGATAAATGTCAACGCCGCACCAATACCATTAAAAAATTATGGTGTGGTTATATCATACTCAGATATTACTAAAAGGAAAACCGCTGAAGAAGAATTGAAGAAATCGCATGATCTTTTACGTGAACTCAATGCGACGAAAGACAAGTTTTTCTCGCTAATTGCGCATGACCTGAAAAATTCGCTTGGATCTTTTATGAGTGCGTCATCAATGCTGTCGGACAACTTTGATGATTTTAGTCAATCGGAACAAAAAGATATTATAGATCTCATGAAGGTTTCTTCTGTAAGTCTATATCAGATGCTGGAAAATCTTTTACTATGGGCAAGATCGCAAAGAGGAATAATTGAGTACCGTCCGGAAATTATTAGATTTTTTAATCTAACAGAATCTGTTATTGATTCTGTTAGACATATTTTCAAGAGTAAAAACATTTCTCTAGAAAATAAAGTTGCCAGTGCTATCATTGCTTATGCAGATAAATTTATGATAGAGACTACTATACGCAATCTTCTTACAAATGCCGTGAAATTTTCCAACGCAAATTCGAATGTTGAAATAATATCCGATGATATGAAAATTAATTCAATACATTATATCAAGATTGGTGTTAGAGATTTTGGTGTCGGTATGAAAAAAGATGAAGTGGAAAAACTTTTCAAATTTGAAACGGGATTTTCTCGAAAGGGAACATCTGGAGAATCCGGAACTGGTCTTGGTTTAACGATATGTAAAGAATTTATTGAAAAAAACAATGGTAGCATTTGGGCTGAAAGTGAAATTGGAAAAGGCAGCACATTCTATTTCACAATCCCGAAAATAATTTCACGCTAAATATTTTTAACGGAGCTGCTAATGACAGGACTTACATTTTTAATATTATTTTTGTTCATTATGGTTTTAATCGCTATTATTCCGCGACTACTTATTCGACTTCACATTCCTTCAATAATCGCAATCATGCTGACTGGAATAATTATTGGACCGAATTTTCTAGACATCATCCGCAGAATGAATCATTTTCTTGGACGTGGTTATCCAACGCAGCAATTATATTTAATTGTTGATGTGATAGGTATGCTCGGATTGGTTTTCTTAATGTCGCTGGCTGGTATGGAATCCAATTTAAAACTAATACGTTCAGAAAAAAGTGCTGTTTTCTGGTTAAGTACTTTAACATTTTTTATACCAGCATTAGCTGGTTTCTGGGTTTTTCATATATTCAGACCGGCTGATATTATCGGACAATTGTTTTACGCGTCACTTTTCGCGTCACACTCTGTCGGTATCGTGTTCCCGGTTATTAAGGAACTCAAGATTGTCAAAACACGTTTCGGGGTGGCTGTTCTTTCATCGACAGTTATCACCGATATCTGTAGCTTAATATTACTGGCTGTTTGCGTACAATTAGTCAGACACAATTCTCCTGCGAAACTTACCGACAGTATCTCACTTTTTGACCATATTGACATGAGTACGTTAGGATTATTATTTTATCCAATATTTATTGGAGCGATTCTTCTATATTTCGTTATGTCACTATGGTTAGTTCCTATTATCGGGAAGTGGGTTTTCAATAGAATTCATCCTGAAGATAATGCTCGTATTACTTTTTTTCTAACGACCGTATTATTGGTGGTTTTATTGGGTGAACTTGTAGGCGTTAGTGTTATAGTGGGTGCGTTTATTGCAGGTATGGCGTTATCAGGTTTATCGGTTTTTCACGCTGATAATAAATTGCTGCATAAAAAAATTGAAGCAACTGGTTATGGTTTTTTTATACCGTTCATGTTTTTATCAGTAGGAATGAAAACAGATATCTGGGTGTTGTTTAATGCTAACGAAAATATCTACATTATATTGTTTACAGTTATTGGATTAATTAGCAGTAAAATATTTTCTGGATGGTTAGCAATGAGACTTTCCGGGTTTTCTAATAGAAAAGGTTTATTAGCGGGATTAATGACAGTTCCTCAGTTATCAGCAACCCTTGCCGCTGCTGCGGTAGGATTAAGCTTGAACATTATACCCGAAAACTTTTTCAATGCCATCGTAATTTTATCAATACTGACAACAATTCCCATCCCAATTATTGTAAAACTCATAATTGTTAAAGGAAATATTCATTTTGACAGTATAGATGAATCAATAAATTCAGACATTAATGAAGAAGAGATTTTTGACGAACTGATTTGATGATGATTGACTTTGTAATCAGGCT
>CAYLTM010000110.1:5367-6996 GCA_964386495.1 uncultured Leptospirales bacterium | reverse complement strand
AAATCAGGCTGACGATATTTAAACGAGAGCCTGATTACAACAAAAACCCAATATTATATTTGACTCATACACGCAATTAGTAATCATTGAGAAATATATGAAAATAGGAGAATATTATGAAAAAGGCAATAATAATCGGAGCCGGTTTCGGGGGACTTTCACTTGCATCACTGCTTGCTCAAAAAGGCTATTCCGTAACTATCCTTGAAAAGAATGATACCCCTGGCGGAAGAGCACGTGTCTGGAAAGAAAAGGGATTTGTTTTTGATATGGGACCTTCATGGTATCTCATGCCGGAAGTCTTCGATAACTTTTTTAAACAATTCGGAAAGAACCGCGAGGATTATTATAAACTTATTAGACTTGATCCTTACTATCGGGTCTTTTTCGCGAAAAACGATGTCGTCGATATCACATCCGATATGCAGAGTAATTATGCCGCGTTTGAAAAAATCGAAAAATCGTCATCCGGAAAATTAAAAGATTATTTAACTACAGCAGAATACAAATACAATACCGCAATGAATGAGTTCATATATAAGGAATATACAAGCATCTTTGATTTTTTCAACAAACGCCTTATGACCGAGGGTCTCAAGCTCAACATATTTTCAAACCTCGACGCGTATGTGAAAAAATATTTTCAGGATCGCAAAATAAGACAGCTGCTTGAGTACGCGATGGTCTTTCTAGGAAACAGTCCATTCAATGCCCCCGCGCTTTATTCAATAATGTCGCATATCGATTTTAATTTGGGCGTGTGGTATCCGGACGGCGGCATGGGCAAAGTCGTAGACGCGTTTGTAAGTCTTGCCGAAGAAAACGGGGTGCAGATAAAATGCGGTGAGGAAGTCACAAAAATTATTGTGGAAAATAAAAAAGCAAAAAGAGTAATAACCAGTAAGGGTGATTACTCTGCCGATGTAGTAATCTCCAATGCAGATTACGCTCATACTGAAACTGACCTCCTTGATACTAAAGATTCGGCTTACAAGAAAAAATATTGGAGTAAAAAAACTTTAGCACCATCGATGTTTCTCGCGTATATCGGCGTTAATAAAAAAGTTAATTCTCTCGCACATCACAGTCTGCATTTCATTGAAAACTGGAATGAGCATTTCGATACGATCTTCGGAAAACCGTCATGGCCGGATAAACCATGCTTTTACGTAGGAACGCCATCGCGTACAGATCCGACAGTCGCTCCCGCCGGAATGGAGAATATCTTTTTTCTGGTGCCAATCGCTCCCGGACTGGAAGACTCCGACGCTACCCGGGAAATGCTGTTCGATAAATATGTAACATACTTTGAAGGATTAATCGGTGAAGAAATTAAAAGTTCAATTATGGTAAAACGAATTTACACGGTCAGTGATTATAAAAAGGATTACAATTCCTACAAAGGGACAGCTCTTGGAATGGCTCACACTCTTTTCCAGACTGCCATTTTCCGGCCTACTCATAAAAGTAAAAAAATCGATAACCTGTACTATACCGGACAATATTGTCATCCCGGTGTTGGTGTTCCGATGGTAATTATTTCATCACAGATAGTCGCTGAAATACTGGGGAAATGAACCGTGGATAGTTTAAAAACAATTTTTAAAAAAGGAAGTAAGACATATTATA
>CAYLTM010000110.1:3126-5357 GCA_964386495.1 uncultured Leptospirales bacterium | reverse complement strand
CTCCAGTATCTTTTTCCCGAAACGAGAAAGGGATGATATTTACAAACTCTACGCGTTTGTTCGTACGGCAGACAATTATGTTGATGCCGTTCCGCAGCAAACGAATGAGTTTTACGAATTTATCAATCGCTACAAATCAGCGTTAACAGGGGTGATTACTAACGACATAATTATTGACGGGTTTGTGGAAATTCAAATTAAATACAATTTTGACTTGAAATGGGCTGAAGCGTTTTTGAAATCCATGGAAATGGATCTGCACAAAAACGTTTATAATACTATCGAGGAACTTCTTGAGTACGTTTATGGTTCCGCGGAAGTTATTGGACTGTTTATGTCTAAAATTTTAAATTTGCCGGAAGAATCCTATAATGCGGCGGCGATGCAGGGACGGGCAATGCAGATAATTAATTTCATACGGGATATCAATGAGGACAATGATCTCGGTCGACGCTACATTCCTCTTTATGATACAACTATGAAAAACCTTACACAAACAGAGGCGGAAAACAATCCCATCGAATTTACAAAACTAATCCATAATGCGGTTAATCAATATAGTCAATGGCAAAAAACCGCTGAAACTGGTTACAAGTATATTCCCATGAAATATTTAGTGCCGATAAAAACAGCTTCCGACGCGTATAACTGGACTGCCAGAATAATAAAAAGAAATCCTTTTATCATTTTCAAAAAGAAAGTCAAACCTTCGAGGTTTCGAATAATATTTTATATCGTGAGAAATTTTTTAATCGTATAAATTTTATTAAATTATTTCTGAAGAAGTTTTTTAAATCCGAATAATGCAGACAGAATTTTACCATTTGCACCAGGTATAACGGCAGTGATATATTCAACAAGTCCGAATATTCTTGCAGGTTCTATAGATGAATCCTTCTGAAGAATTATTTTTTTTGTGTATCCGGTAGGTCTACCATCCAAAAACATTTCATCATGGTATCCGATGATATTTGTATTTTTTATTAGTCCTTTTTTTGTTTTAGAAAAAGGTTCTCTATGGACAGAAAACTTTGCATCAAAATTTTTCTCAATTATTCTGCCGGCAAAATAAAATCCAGCGGCAAATCCGGCAAAACATCCTATCAGAATTCCGGAAAACAATAGTAATAGTATTGTAGCATTAAACATTCTGCCTCACAAAATTTTCAAATTCCTATAAAAACCACTATTCGCCTGAACCTGTCTCGGTTATAAAAACATCATCATTCTGATAGAAAGTATTACGCCCTGTCAATTGAATCATTTTAGTTTTTTTCTCATTATGCCAGTTCATAACATTTGTAATATCAGCATCCGATGATGAAGCCGATATCCCATTAAGTGATGGTTTATACGCATAGCTCCAATAATAATACATGCGGCCATAGACATGTTTCTGACCCCAGTATTTGGTATCCGCTTCATCAGGAAAAATCCAACTTAGATACACATATTGAGTAGCTGCAATATCACGAAGTTTACTGTTGTCGTCGCCCATTTTCAGGAAAAATACTTTCCCGTCGGTTAACTGCGAAAAATCTAAATATTCAACAGCAAAATTATTTTTAATACCTTTAATCGAATTTTCATCAGTAAATTTTAAAACAGAGAGATAAATAGCAGTGGAAACATCTTCAACAGTTGAATCCCCCGAAACCGAATAGTTATCAAGACTAATACCGCTTGTCAGAAAAAATCCTTTTTTTCCCGAACCCCAGTATGGGTCAAGAAGAGCCACTCTGTTAGGAAACACGCTTTCAGGTACTTGCTTTTTAGACAAATCTGTTTTTAAATGATGAACAGCCGCGGTAACAAGCTGAGTACCGAGTGAATGCCCTACAAGCCTAAAATTTTTAGAGGTGTTATTTTTTAACGCACTCACAATCACATCCCGCAGAAGCATACTTACGGGTTTACAAGGAGATTTTTTTGTAGAGTGGATGTTATCCCTCGACCATTCCTTGCCGTCGAAAACACGCACAGCATAACTCATATTGTGCCCGCCGTATAATGACCAGACTTTCGCTTCAGCGTTTTTTGGTCTTCCAGGAAATGTATAGTCATCATCCGCGAACTGATTCCAGTAAAAAACCGCGAAATTCCATTTCTTTTTTTTAAAATTCAGATCGGGATTTTTCCAGAACGATACAATATCAACAACATCAGAAAACTCGTTTATCTGATTCAGAAAATGTTCCCTTCGGTAATCTCGCAACCGACCCGCCTGATAG
>CAYLTM010000110.1:0-3116 GCA_964386495.1 uncultured Leptospirales bacterium | reverse complement strand
TTTATCATCATAGAAATCCTTCGACAAAGGTTTTCCCGGGATATATTTTTCACTAAAAGTGCCATCCTTGAAAAAATATAATCCCCAGTCGAGCTCCGCAGTTTTGAAAATCCATTCTGATGAGGAATCCGTTGTAAGTTCACGGCCGGAGATGTCTTTTATAGAATTTTGCAGCTCAATCTTATAGCGGTAATTTGGTTTAAGCCCATTATAATTGGGGTTATCCCAATCAAAAAGCCCTTTCTTGTTGGAATAAAACATTGTCTGCGGAATGACTGCAATCGTGCTGGAATTAATTTTTTCATAATCAGCGGAAATTATATTATAATTATTTTCTTCGTTATCCGGCATATCAAGCCGTTTAATAACGATACTGTTTTTGAGTGTCGAATAATCTACCGCAGCAGTAAACGCAATTACCAGCTTCGCGCCAGCATCAACACCACTATCGGTATTATTATCATAAAATGACAGGTCGTAGTTTTCATAATTACTATCAAACATACCATTTTCATAATAGTGTGATTTCACTCGAAACTGATGAGTATTTTCCTGAGCTTGAAGCTCCCTATAAGGGAGCTCATTGATAAAAATTCCAGTCAAAGAGAAAAGAATCACCCTGACATTAAAAAATATGTTTTTCATTATCCGCGGGATTTACTCCGCTGTTGGAGTTTTAGGCTGATCATCTTCTAAAGGGTTATGAACCTTCAGACTTTGCAGACGACGTTCCTGTCTGTAGAATACTATGCCAAGCATAACAGCACCGCAAACAATTGCCATGTCGGCAACATTAAACGCCGGCCACTTATATAATCCTTCGATGCCAACGTATATAAAATCTACAACACCGGGTTTCTGCATCAGTCTATCTGAAATATTTCCAACAGCACCGGAAAGTATCATTCCCATTGCAATGCAGAATGGATATGTTTTATTTTTTTCAAAACCGTAAAATATCAGCATGAAAACAAAAACAATCATAGAAATTACCATGAATACATGCTGATATCCCTGGAATATCCCGAAAACTCCACCCTGATTATAAATCCTGATAAGCTGCACAAAAGAACCGACCACATTAATTCTATCCCCTTGGGCGATATACAACTCTGCAAGATGCTTGGTTATCATATCCGCGGCAAGTAATACAGCAAAAACTGACAATGCGAGAATATGTTTTTTCAAATTGTTCATTTTCTTTTTACCTTTATTATTTTAATTTTTCAATTTCTTTTAAAGCATTCGCACATCTGTCGCAGATGTCCGCGTAATTTTCCTCAGCGGAAAGTTCTTCAAAATAGTTCCAGCATCTTCCGCACTTTTTCCCTTCAAAACAACTAACAGCTATTGAAGCGGTTTCATATTCTGTCAGACCGTTGCCGCTGTCCGCAAGCGAAATTTTCGCCACCTGTAAAATAACGGTAACATCCGATTTCATGCTGATTATCATATTTTTCAGATATTCATCTTTAGGAAAAACAACCACCGCAGCCTCCTGCGATCTGCTTATGACATTGTCCTTCCTTAAAAACTCAAGAGCCTTCAGCACATCTTTTTTAAGGGAAATAATAGTTCCGATTTTTTTTTCAATATCATCATTATCATACTTCGCGTTGAGTTTATAATACTCGGTCGCGTGAATAGTTCCAGGATTATTATTAAACGCCCAGATTTCCTCAGCCGTGAAGGATAATATCGGCGCGATTAATCCCTGCATAGTTTTGAGAAGTTCCGAAAGAACAGTCTGTGCCGACCGCCGCTTTATTGAATCCGGAGCTTCGGTATAAAGGATATCTTTTGAAACATCAAAATATAAAGACGAAAGTTCTACTGCACAAAAATTAACAAGCTTACTGTATACGAGGTGGAATTCAAACTTCTCATAAGCCTCAATTATCTGGCGGTTTAATCTGGACAGACTATGAAGAACCCATTTATCAAGATCGGTAAGATTTTCATATGGAACAAAGTTTTTCTTATCATCAAAATCGTACAGGTTCCCGATTATGAACTTCACAGTATTTCGCATCTTTCTATAAGAATCTGAAATCTGTTTAATCATGTCATTGCCAATTCTCAAATCGTTGCGGTAATCCTCGGATGCTACCCAGAGACGGAGAATGTCCGCACCGAACTGCTTAATTATATCAGCGGGCGGAACAACATTGCCGACAGACTTGCTCATTGCCTTGCCGTTTTCATCGAGAACAAAACCATGAGTTAAAACGGTGTTAAAAGGAGCACGGCCTTTTAAAGCCAGCGCGGGCCATAACGATGACTGGAACCAGCCGCGGTGCTGATCACTACCTTCAAGATAAAGATCCGCCGGCCAGCGAAGCTCATCCCATTTTTCTAGAACAGCCATACTGGAAACACCGGAATCAAACCAAACATCGAGAATATCATACTCTTTAATAAAGTTCTGTGAACCGCACTTACATTTAAATCCGGCGGGCAGAAGATCAACAGCTTCTTTAGAATACCAGATGTCGATACTTTCCTTACGGGCGATTTCTGAAAAATACTTAATTGTTTCAGCACTGGTAACGTTAGTATCACAGTCGGAACATCTTATAGAAGGAATCGGCACACCCCAAGTCCGCTGACGCGATAGACACCAATCAGGTCTGCTTTCCACCATGGCTCTGAAACGGGATTCGCCCCATGACGGAACCCACTGCGTGTCATCGACAGCCTTCTTAGCGGATTCGCGGAGATTGTGAATATCAATGCCGAGAAACCACTGATCAGTCGCACGGAATATCAGCGGTTTTTTACAACGCCAGCAGTGCGGATATGAATGATCAAAATCTTCAGCGAAAACCAGACCGCCATTATCTTTCAAAATGTTGATTATTTTTTCGTTAGCGTCCCATACAAGAATACCCTTCATGTCGGAATAATCATCAGTATATTTACCTTGATGGTCAACAGGACAGTAAACATCCAGACCATAATCCATACCAATAATGTAATCTTCCAGACCATGCCCGGGCGCGGTATGAACAATACCGGTACCCTGCTCAAGCGTTACGTGTGTACCGAAAATAATTCTAGACTCACGCTGAATGAACGGATGCTGCGTTCTTTTGGTATGAATACCTCCGTGTATA
>CAYLTM010000109.1:9714-13323 GCA_964386495.1 uncultured Leptospirales bacterium | reverse complement strand
GGTCGATAAGATTCTAAAACAGAAAGGGGTTAAGTAATGATACTTGAATTCTTTACGGCGATATCATCTATGTTGTATGCCTCTCCGGGGATAGCTCTTCTTGGCTCGTTTCTATGGGGCATTGCGAGTATTCTATTATCACCCTGTCATCTTGCAAGCATTCCGCTTATAGTCGGCTTCATAGATTCTCAGGGCAGAATCAGAACTTCCAGAGCCGGATTGATCGCAGCATTATTTTCTGCCGGCATTTTAATCACCATCGCTGTTATCGGTATAGTAACCGGTCTTGCCGGACGAATGTTCGGCGATATCGGCAAATCAGGAAATATCATCGTCGCCATTCTAATGATAGTTATCGGGATATATTTGATGGGTCTTATAAAGATTCCATTTCTCGATAACGGTATTAATCAGCCCGGCATGAAAAAAAAAGGTTTACTTGCAGCGTTTCTATTGGGCTTGTTTTTCGGGCTTGCTCTCGGACCCTGCACCTTCGCCTACATGGCACCGATGCTCGGTGTGGCATTCACTGTCGCTTCAACAAATTTGGTTTACGCAATCGCACTTGTTGGAGCATACGCCGTCGGTCACTGCATGGTGATTATTATCGCTGGCAGTTCAACCGAGGCTGTTAATCATCTTTTAAAATGGAATGAAAAATCTAAAGCTGCACTCGTTATTAAAAAAATCTGCGGCATCCTTGTCGTAATTGCCGGAATATACATGCTGATTATCGCGTTGTAGAAAATATTGTTATTACCAACCAATTATTTTTCTGCTTGATTTATTTCGCAGTATTTTACAATTATCCGGTTTAGATGTTTTGAAATACCAGTGAGGGTTAATTTATTATGACATATTTGTTTAAAATTTTTATATTTTCAATTTTTCTATTAACTGCATCGACCGCTTATCCGCAGTCAGTTAAAAAAACCGCCAAGACTCCGGTTAAACAGGAACTACAACAGACGCAGAAGGATGAAACACAAAAAGCTACAGACGATGTAAAAAGCAACGCGAAAACTCCTGAAAACAATAAACCAGCTGACACCGTTGTTTCAGAAAATTCAATCGCACCGGTAATAAATAATGACGCTCAACCAGCACCGGCAAATACCGAAATTTCAACAAACAGAAATTTATTCCAGACGGTTAAATCCGGCGGATTTTTAATGATATTTATTATTTTTATTGGAATTGTCGGCTTAACAATCGTTATTGAGCGTTTGATTTTTTTCACTAGACAGAATGTCTGGAAAAAAAACAGCTTAAGAGAATTCCTAGAAGAATCTGCCAGCGAAGCTAATGTCAAATACAGAGAAGAACTTGAAGACCATCTTCGCAGTACCTTTCAAATGTACGCGGACAATCTTGAGAAGGGTCTAACATTCCTTGCGGGCTGTGCTAACCTCGCCCCTATCATTGGTTTCCTTGGAACTGTTACCGGTATGATTAGTGCTTTTGTAGCGATTGCGAACGCGACGACGGTTAACGCTAAAGTTGTTGCCGTAGGTATTCAAGTCGCATTGGTAACTACAGCGGGGGGATTATTTGTCGCGGCTCCGATATTTTTCGCATATTATTTTTTCTCACATATGATACATACCAGATACATTATGTCCGAACGAATAATAAATGATCTCATCGCCGGAAAACCACGGCTTTCAGATAAAATCAAATAATTACTGATAATATGAAAAATAAAAGTCATAATCACTTAATTTACAACATACTTTTCAGAGAAAAACACAAAAAATCCTATCGTTCTAAGGACAACCCTGAGTTTGAATCTACTTCTATTGGAGATTTGGCTTTTCTGTTATTGATTTTCTTTATTGTTACAGGTTCCTTTGTTTTAAGACAGGGCATACTTTTTTCACTACCGTCTAAATCAGCCGGTACTGTTCAAGTTGACGAAAAGAAACTCATAGAAGTTTTCCCGATCAATGACGGTTTTCAAATAGATAATAAAACATTAACAAGACAATCATTTAAAGATGTGCTATCATCCAGACAAAGCATTTCCAAGGACAATATTCTTGTAATATACATGTCAAAAACTGTTAAGTATTCTCGACTAATCGATACGTTAAGCGTCGCGAAAGAAACGGGAATAACCCGTGTTTCTCTGAAAGACACAGAGGAGTAAATAAACCACCATGGCTAAAAGGACTTATCTATCAAAAATTAAACCTATGACACTCGGAGCATCGATGGCGGATCTGGCAATGCTGCTATTGATATTTTTCATGACAACCACAACAACTGAACCACCGCAGGGGGTTGATGTGACTCTGCCGAAAGCTAAAACCGAGGGTACTGAACAGGACTCTGTTTATATTACAATCGGCAATAATGGAGCGATATATCTTGACAGCAACATGATCAACCTTGAACAGCTTCAAGACAATCTTGCCATGAGACAATCGGAGAAGGATCGTGTTGTTGCGGTTACCGCGGACAAGGATCTTCCATACAGTACTGTTCAAAAGGTTCTGGATGTTTTACGGGATCAGGATTTTCTGAATGTTGTTTTCATGTCTGAACCTAATGAATTTTCAGGCGACCAATAATGATTAAAACCATTTTATACTTAAAGAATATAATTTCAAAAAAATTCTGCGAACTGGATGACGACCATCCATATTTTGCGTCGTTCATATTTTCTAGCGCGATTACCGGATTTGTGTTATTCGTTACACCTTATGAATCCGTCAATGAAGCTGATTTAACTCCTTCAGAAAACATTGAGTTCATTAATATTGACGATATGCAATTGGCGGCAAGACGTGTCGTGAAAAAAGAAATTTCCACGGAAAAATCTGATACTGCCGACAGCAATCCGGAACCCGTTGAAAAAGCCACCGGCACTTCTGATGATCCAAACGCTGTTGATCTCGCGTTTTATCCTAATATTGCACCGCCAAGACCTATAGGTCAATTGAAAAAGCTTTATCCGAATATTGCGAAAGAAATGAGTGTTGAAGCGATAGTCAATGTCGAACTGACGATCAATGAGGACGGTAAAGTTGTATATGTCAAAATTATCGGAATACGCCTTTCAAAACCTCTTCAAAATGATATGACAGCGGTAGTAACGAAAGCCTTTACAGCCGATACTATAAAAATTCTCAACGGAGCGCAATTTACGCCTCCAGTTGTTGACGGCAAACATATACCTGTGAAGATGGTAATGCCGCTTAAATTCAGACTGGAATGATATTAAAGGGATAGTAACAATGCATAAAATCAAAATCGCTTTATCATTTATAATCATTTTACTTCTAATTATTCCTGCATTTTCGCAGGGAAAAAAAATTGTTTTGAAAGGCAAGGTCGTTAATACCGTTGACGGCAAAGGCGTTGACATGGCAACCGTCGTTGTTCTGGAAGCCAAAATCAAAACCTTCACCGATGAAGCGGGCAATTACGAAATGGACATCCCTACTCCCGGAAAATACACTATCATAGTAAATTCAATCGGTCTTCAGACATCACAGACTGTTATGGATATTCAGTCTGATACCTATAGATCATTCGGTCTAAGCCCCTCGACAGTTCAGGGAGGAGCCCTTACCATAACCGGTGAAAGAGACATACAGAAAATTT
>CAYLTM010000109.1:9187-9704 GCA_964386495.1 uncultured Leptospirales bacterium | reverse complement strand
CGATCTTTACGCTTCAGCTTTTCCTGCTTCGTTCAATCATGCTCAAGGTGCGATAATCAACATTAATACTATCGATGATGTCAAAAATTTCGGCGGCTCGGTAGATCTCGGATTCATATCCACGGCTGTGCTGTTCAAGGATCCTATAACAGAAACTTATTATGAAGATAATCAAATGAAAACCAGAAACATCGGCTACTGGATTGTTTCCGGACGTATAGCTTATATTCCTTATACTGTAAGAGCGGCATACGAATTAATCGGAGAGGAAATTGACTCACTGCCCTATTATGGTGATTTCCAGGTTAAAGGAAAATATAACATTGATAAAAATAATTCACTGGCATATCTGATGTTCGCCAATGCTGACTATATCGATGCCATACTGCCTGAAGAAGCTATGGATGAAAAAGCCGATCCATTAATGCTCGGTGCTCAATATCGAGATGATACCAAATGTCTTGGACAGGGAATTACACACACATACCTGCCGAGTGATAAATTCAAAAACACCATT
>CAYLTM010000109.1:7391-9177 GCA_964386495.1 uncultured Leptospirales bacterium | reverse complement strand
TAAACCGTTTATTACCGGCATAAAAGAAAAGGTCAAACATGAGTGGATTAAAGATCACTGTGAGTTCAGGGGCGGTTTCGAATACACTTTCTTTTACTTTAGAACCGCTGGAGAAACACTCATTCCTAAAACTCGTATGGACGATTTCGATCCAGCAAAGATGCAGTTTGATGTTGTCAAACTTGGAGACAAAGTAAGAAATCATACAATAGGCGGATTCGTTGAAAACAAGTTTAAATACAACAGACTTGAATTTATTCCCGGTTTCAGATCGGACTATCTTCACAGAGGAAATTCATATACACTCGATCCGCGCGGAATGATAAGCTATGCGTTTCCTACAGAAACTACACTTGCTGCCGCGGGGGGCATGTACAGCTATTTTTTACAGACAAGCCCTTTCTATTTTAATGACTCTCCGCAACTGTCTAAAATTGATTATATTGATCCGCAAAAATCTTATCACTCATCTGGTTCAGTCGAACAGAAATATGGATCATGGACAACCAAAGCCGAAGGATTTTATAACTATTTTTACAACCTTGTTCAAATTGAACATTATACTGATTCAAACGGTAAAGCAAGAAGCTATAAAAATACCGCTAAAATTAAAAGCTATGGACTTGAGTTAATGCAGAAACTTGACCTCGAAGAAAATAAACCAGGATTTTACGGCTGGGTAAGTTATACATTGGATCAGTCAAAATTCCGCAGCGGTGCGAAAAATGACGACCCGACAAAATGGAACGAATGGATGGACAGCTGGTATGAAATGGTTCATATTGTAAAATTTGTTGGAGCTTATACAACTAATGGTCATACCTTTGGCACGCGATTCCAGTTTAATACGTCAGCACCCTATACTCCTACAGTTGGAGGCGAGCAGGACATCACCTATGTCGATCCTAAAGATCCGAATCATCAAAGATGGGTTCCTGTTTCAGGCGAAAGAAATTCCAAACGTATGGAACCGGACTACCGGCTTGATCTTAGATACAGTTACCGCACAAACTATGAATGGGGACATACATCATGGTATATCGAGGTTATTAACGCGACTAATCATAAATCAAAGTATTATGAATGGGATTACAGGTACGGCTACAGCAAATCCGGTAAAAGAAAAAATCCAAAACTTGTAACATCTGATTCTGCGATAGCATTTATACCCAATTTCGGATGTGAAGTGAAATTTTAATTAAAAGCCCAGCCATTAAAACATTGGTTGGAGAATAAATATTATAAGAGGCAATTACATGAAAAAAATAATTCTAACATTGACTGCTGCAGTAATCATAGCTTTTTCCGGATGCTCAACGGCACCAATATCAGTAGCGTCTTCTAACACCCCTATTCAGAATAAAATTATTTCTGAAAACCTTGGTTTTGCAAAGGGTGAATATACCACATACTCGGTATTATCACTATGGATGGTCGGCAGACCGGAAATTGATGTCGCGGTAAACCAGGCAATAGCTCTCAAAGGCGGAGACGCGCTTATCAATATTAAAATTTATGAAAAAAAAAGGTTCTATTTAATATTCTCAACTACAACAGTTATCGTTGAGGGTGAAGCGGTTAAACTTACTGACCCGCCTGTTGAAAAACCTGCACCAGCTCAATTACCTGAAAAACCTAAACAGGGAAAAAAGAAATGAAGAATCTACTGTTTATATTTATGATTTTTCTAATAACCGGATGTGCGTCATATACCGGTGTTAAAGGGCTGGAACCCTATTCCAAACCTATAGCATCCGCCGATTATGAAGTCATCGAAGTGTCCTCA
>CAYLTM010000109.1:4633-7381 GCA_964386495.1 uncultured Leptospirales bacterium | reverse complement strand
GAAAGCAGCAGCTTCACCCTTTTTTGGGTTTGGACTGTTACTAAACCAGCCAGCTACGAAAGAGCATTGAACAACGCAATACTTAAACACGGAGGGGACAATCTCATTGAAGCGCAATATTACCATACACACCATAACTACGCTCTCGGTAAAATCGATATTATTACCGTTAAAGGGAAAGTGATCAGGTATAAATAGTGAAAAATAAAGTTCTAATATCATTAATACATATTTTCTTAGGAACAATAATATTGTTCATATTATTATATTACGGTTATGACCGTTATATGAAAAACGACAAAATTAATTTAACAGCCGAGGAATGGCAATGGATTTCCGAGCATGCTGATAGTCTTACTATCGTGCCTGACCCGGATTACCCGCCAATGGATTTCATTAATCCTGAAGGTAATCATGACGGAATTGCTGAAGACTACTTCAAGATAATTGAAAGAAAATTAAACATAAAGTTCAAAAGAATTAATCCTTCCGGCTGGACAGAGGTTCTAGAAAAAGCTAAGAATAATCAGATTGATATTATCAAGTGCCTTGCGAAATCTCCGGAAAGATCCGAGTATCTATTGTTTACTCAACCCTATTTCGATATCGACTCAATAATAGTAGTCAAGGATGATAATCCGGCAGCATTGACATTAAATTCCTTAAAAGGTAAGAAGGTTGCGGTTTCTGAAGGATATCGAATTTATGAACATATAAAAAATAATTATCCCGAAATAGAAATTGTTCCAGTAAAAAATGATGGGGATGCTATAATAAAAACCGCTATCGGAGAAGTTTACGCGGCGGTAAGCCATCTTCCTACATCATCATACTATATGAAAAAAACCGGAATAAATAATTTACGTATTGCTGGTGATGCTGAAATTGTGTATAAGCTGGCAATCGGCAGTCGAAAAGACATTCCGATATTAAATACTATATTAATAAAGACTCTCAATTCAATTTCTGAAAAAGAAAACGACCAAATATATAATAAATGGATTAAAATAGAATATAATTCTTATCTCTATAATAGACAATTCTGGATGATCGCTGCAATTTCATTCTCCTTTGTTCTGGTGCTGTATATTCTTATTAAATTCTGGGGATCATCACTTCACAAAAAAGTCAAACTTCGAACCAATGAACTTGAAGAGACAAAACATAATCTGGAAAAAATATTGTCTGAAAGAGAAAATGAGCTTAATGTAAAAATTCAAACAGAAATCGCGTTGAAAGAATCCAACGAATCCCTTTATAATACAATGGAACTTTTAGCTGAAGCCGAAAAAATGGCGGCTCTAGGAGGTTTAGTAGCCGGGATTACACATGAAGTAAATACTCCATTAGGTTTAATAATAACGACCGCGACTTTTCTGCAGAAACAAACTGCGGCTATACAGGAAAAATTCCGAACCGGGACACTACAAAAATCCGAGCTTGAAAATATTCTTTCAACAATAAATGAATCAACTGAAATCATACTAATCAATATCAGTAAGGCACATTCACTAATGAGTAGCTTCAAACAGATTGCTGTCGATCAGAGTGCTGGAGATATCAGAGAATTCAGTCTTATAAAAATTATTGATGATTGCCTGCTTAGTCTGAAACCACGACTCAAACGTACAAAATTCCCTGTTAATTTAGATTGTCCCGAAACAATAGTTATGAATAGCTATCCTGGCGCAATATCGCAGATATTGACTAACCTCATCATGAATTCATTAATTCATGGATTTGAAAACCGTAATGACGGCATAATATCAATTAATTGCTCGGAAGATTATGACGGCAAAATAAAAATCATTTACAAGGATAACGGAAAAGGAATTCCTCAGGAAAATATTTCCAGAATATTTGATCCTTTTTTTACAACAAAGCGAGGTAAAGGCGGAAGCGGTCTTGGTCTGCACATAGTACATAATTTAATTACAAACGAACTTAAAGGAACAATTATCTGCAATTCGGAATCGGGTAATGGTGTTGAATTTACTATAATAATACCGAAAATAATATAAATTAAATTAAAATAAAATGCAAAAACAATACAAACTAAAAACACAGGACTATGATTACTATTTAAAACACTGGGAAGACAGTCTGCAATCCATTGATAATATTGCCGTTGAACTGGAATCACTAATTTTGAAAATGGAAAAGAATCACATATCGCTTTCGCAAATGGAGCAGGAAATTGACAGCAAAGTAAAACTACTTGCCACGCTGTATTCAAACTATAATTCATTACCCGGCCGCGAATACGTTTTGAAATTCAAAAAAGTTTTCGAGGAATATTCTAAAAATATTGAACAGCAGAAGGTCAAGTTCAACATTCTATATTATCTTTTAAATAAAATTAATGAAATAAGAAATGAAAGTTTTTCAGATCTTCCGTCAATGAAACATACAGAACAGACATCACCAATAGCTGTATCAAAAAATAATATTCTTCATACCGCTGATTATGAATATCCACTAAAATGGGTTGCATATATTTATGATTCTTCATCTTTTATATTACAATATAAAACCCTTGAAATCATTGATAAACATAGTGATCAAATAAAAATTATTGACGATGGGAAAACATTAAAATATAATAATAAGAAATATCAAATTTCCGAATTATTCACCGCGGATTCCAGATCGATTATTAATTATTACTTAATAAAAGATAATACGTTATGTCTGCCGGCTGAAAAAATTAAGCGGAAAATTTTCAGCCGCAAAGATATATTTGCTGAT
>CAYLTM010000109.1:0-4623 GCA_964386495.1 uncultured Leptospirales bacterium | reverse complement strand
ATTTCGACCTCTTGAAAATTCATTATATTCTAAAGGGTTTGTAAGATTTTCGGGCACCAATTATATACTGCTTTAATATAATAATAATACACCAAAATAAAATCACAAAATATTAAATATTTATATCAATAAGTTCCCACTGATCAGGCTGATTCCATTCCGGTTTAATTTTTCCGATATTCCAGTCCGGATATGTAGTTTCGAGAAAATAATATTTTGTGCTATTAATTGTTTTAAATGATCCGCCTGTTGGAATATTAATTCCAAGTACCATATGGTTAAATGTCTGGCTGCCGATAATTTTACAGTCAATATTATTTTTCCGCAAAATAAGAAACAACAGATAGGATTTTGCCGCACAGGCACCGTAAGCGTCGGACAACACAGTTATCGGCGAAGAAATTCCCGGCATGCCGTCATATTTAATATTCTGAACAAAACTTATAAAAAAATAAAGTTTCTCTTTATCATTCATCTTTTTTTCAACGGCGATTTTATTCAGACCATTATATAAAGTATCAATGAATAATTGCGCCTGTTTATAAAGTATAGGATGATAAGCTTTCCATTCGCGGCTGTAAAAACTTCCAAGATTATCCAGCTCCTTCATATATTTTTGAGCGTCCTCAGTTCGTCCTTCAGATATTGCCGTTTCAATTTTTTTCGCGAACTCGTTAGTCTCCTGTTCGATTCCCATGTCTGTCGTTGTCATGCTTTTAGCTTTTGTATCGCATAATTCAGCGGCATCAATATCATCGATAGAAATATCTATGTAAACCTTAAAGCTATGTTGTTTAGGATACGATGTTTTCCATGAATATTCAACACGCTTATATTTGAGATTCTTATTTGTGCAGCAATCGATGTAATATCCGTCAGCCGGTATAGAATTTTTCAGAACAATTTCATCATCTGTCAGGATATTTGATTTTGATTCGTCAGAAATTTCAGTTTTCACGACAGGTATTTCCACCGGCTCATTAACAGGTACAGTTTTGTCAGACGGCTTTCCACATTGAGTAAATAAAAGCATGATGATTATTCCAGCTAGATATTTCATAAAATTTTCATGACCTATATACTTTTGATTTTCAGAATGTTCTGCGCGACAAGATCCTTCATTTCAAGAAGATCTTTTTCCTTGCCTTTTTCTTTCAGAACGACTTCTTCAGGCGCGTTAGAAACAAACTGACTATTTGAAAGCTTAGCCTGAATTTTTGCCAGATCGGTATCGATGCGGTTCATTTCTTTTGTTAGACGGTTAAGTTCAGCTTCGATATCTATAAGCCCTTTCAAAGGAATAAAGATTTCCAGATTTTTCATTACAGCTGAAGCGTCCGTGTTGCCGGGCATATAATCAGCACTGATAGTAATATTTTCAACCTTCGCGAGATTCTTAATATGAACAGCTTCACGGTTGATTATTTTTTCAATAGAACTATCTGATGTTTTAAAAACAACACTCGCTTTTTTATCAGGCGCAAGGTTCATCTCACCGCGTATATTTCTAATTTTGTAAATAATCTCCTTGAAAACATTTATTTCTTCAGCTTCTTTCGGGAAATTAAATTTTTCATCCGGCTTAGGCCACTCGGAAACTATTACACGCTTATTCGAAACACCGTTATTAAGTATCGAATTAATTTCCTCAGTAATGAACGGCATGAACGGATGCATAAGTTTTATCGACTGATCCAGTAAGTGATAAAGAACCTGTTTCGCATTGTTGCCTGATTCATCAGCTGTGTCTTTTGAGTACAGACGCGGTTTAGTAAGCTCAAGGTACCAGTCGCAGAGCTCGTGCCAGAAGAACTCATATATCAGCTGAGCCGCCTCATTAAAACGGTATTCCTGAAGAGCTCTGGTAATATCAGCGGCGGCGTTATGCAGAACAGTAAGAATCCATTTGTCGAATATCTCACATTTATCTGCGTCAAGTTTTTTTGGAGTAAAATCATCACCAAGATTCATGATTATGAATTTTGAAGCGTTCCATATCTTATTGCAGAAAGCCTTATAACCTTCGATGCGCTTTTCCGACATTATAATATCGCGTCCCTGCGCCGCGAAAATCGCAAGCGTGAAACGGAAAGCATCCGTACCGTAATTATCCATAATAATCAGCGGGTCGATTACATTACCTTTGGACTTGCTCATTTTCTGACCATGCTCATCACGAACCAGCGCGTGGATATAAACATCTCTGAACGGAACGGTCTTCATGAATTTAAGACCCATCATTATCATGCGGGCTACCCAGAAAAAGATTATATCAAAACCAGTAACGAGGACACTCGTAGGATAATACTTATCGAGCTCAGCGGTTTTATCAGGCCAGCCCATCGTAGAGAAAGGCCACAGCGCGGAACTGAACCAGGTATCAAGAACATCGGGATCCTGAACAAGATCTTTTGAACCGCATTCAGTGCAGGTTGAAGGATCATCCATCTCGACAATGACATGACCACAGCAGTTACAGTAAAACACAGGGATTCTGTGCCCCCACCAGAGCTGTCTGGAAATACACCAGTCCTTGATATTATTCATCCACTCAAAATAAGTCTTCTCCCAGTTCTGCGGTACAAAACGGATACTGCCGTCTGTCACCGCGGTAATCGCCTCGTCTGCTAAAGGTTTAATCTTTACAAACCACTGCTTGGAATAATAAGGCTCAATGACAGTTGAACATCTGTAGCAGTGACCGACGGAATGTTTATGCTCATCAATTTTATCGACAAGTCCCATAGACTCCAGATCGGCGAGTATCTGTTTACGCGCGGCGTATCTGTCGAGTCCTTTGTATTTTCCGCCGTTTTCATTTATAACGCCGGTTTCAGTCAGTACATTTATTTCAGGGAGATTATGCCGTTTGCCGACCTCATAGTCATTCGGATCGTGCGCCGGAGTGATTTTCACCAGACCGGTACCGAACTCCATATCAACATAATCATCAGCAATAATCGGAATTTCCCTGTCCATTAGAGGAAGCAGCACTGTTTTACCGATAACCGACATGTAGCGGTCATCATTCGGGTTGCAGGCAACCGCGGTATCGCCGAGCATAGACTCCGGCCTAGTCGTAGCGATAATAATAAATCCTGATTTGTCCGCGAAAGGATATTTAAAGTGGTAAAGCCTGCCGTCAACATCCTTGTAATCAGTCTCGATGTCGGAAAGTGCCGTCACGCAGCGCGGACACCAGTTGATGATTCTATGCCCCTGATATATTAATCCTTCTTTATATAACGATACAAAAACTTTTCTTACAGCTTTCGACAAGCCTTCGTCGAGAGTGAACCGTTCACGCTCCCAGTCGCATGACGCGCCGAGCCTTTTTAACTGGGCTTTTATCTGTCCGCCGGAATGGGCTTTCCACTCCCAGACTTTTTCCTGAAACGCCTCACGACCAAGATCGTTTTTACTCTTACCTTCTTTGGCAAGGAGCTTCTCAACAACATTCTGCGTGGCAATGCCGGCGTGATCCATGCCAGGCATCCACAAAACCGACTTGCCTGACATCCGCTGCCATCTAATCAGAATATCCTGAAGCGTGTTATTCAGGGCATGACCCATGTGCAGGCTCCCCGTGACATTCGGCGGTGGGATTACAATAGAATAAGCTTCTTTATTGTCAGACGGTTCAGCGTGGTAAAGGTTTTCCTTTTCCCAGATATCGTTCCATTTCTGCTCAAAGTTTTCGGGAGTATATGATGATGCCATTTCCATACAAGTATCCTCAATAAATGATTTTCTTCATGATTATTTTTATACAGATAGTGTCAATAATTTTTCATAAAGTGGAAATCAGTTTATAAAGTGGAAAAGTTCGTAAAGTTCGTAAAGTTGAAAGGAAGAATGAGTTCGATAGTTTATAAAGGTTGAAAGTTAGAAAGGAAGAATGAGTTCGAAAGTTTATAAATGTTTGAATTGGGTTCAAACATGGAATTTGTAATGAAAGTTACGAATCTGCCTGAACAGGAATTGAGGGAGTTGAGTAAACAGCACTGTGCGAATTGATCGTTCTGCTCTCAACCGCACTACGAAATATATTTTACTCACGAAGACCTCTCCCTTCTCCTTCATTAAAGGAGAAGGGCTGGGGATGAGGATTGCAGAACTCAGGGGCGAACAACCCGAAAGCCGAAAGTGTTGTTCTGGGAACACGGATCGTTGTATTTCGTCATAGCGACCATGTCATAATCGAGAAAGTCGGCGTTAAAGTAGCCGCTCCTGTTAAATCAGAGTTAGCATACCAGTCCCAGCACCATTCCCATACATTGCCGCTCATGTCATACAGACCAAGCTCGTTAGGTAGCTTTGTCCCAACAGGGTGTGTTTTACAGCTGCTGTTGAGAATATTCCATGCATAATCACCAATAACCTCATAACCTACCGCAAATGGCCCTGCAAATAATTTATGATGTCCGGTAACATTTACACCCCCCGGATAATCCGTATCTGCTCCCATAGCCGCCCACATCCATTCCATCTCAGTTGGTAAACGATATCCGTTTGCCAACCAATTGCAAGTCGCGGCGTTCCATGTGGAATTATCAGTTGTTGGTATTGTGGCATAGGTTAGGGTTGCAAAATCAACTCCCGATACAGTATAAGCCGGTGTTA
>CAYLTM010000108.1:7729-13404 GCA_964386495.1 uncultured Leptospirales bacterium | reverse complement strand
TCTCAGTTCACTTTTTTTTAATGTGACGACCGCGTCTTCCGGAGAGGAAGCTATTAATATTATTCAAAATTCCAATGGAAAAGCATTTGATCTTATTTTTATGGATTGGAAAATGCCGGGTTTAAATGGTATTGAAACATCGGTGAAAATTAAAAATGATATAGGTCTTTTAAATATACCGTTTATAATAATGATCAGCGCCTATGGTCGGGATGAAATAATTGAAAAGGCGAAAAATGCCGGTATTGATAATTTTCTGATTAAGCCTGTAAACGCGTCATTGTTGTTTGATACAATTATGGAAACTTTGAAAGTTTCCATTGCAAACCCTTTCCGGCAAAAAAGTCTGGAAGATAATATTGACTATTCCTCCGTACTTTCTGGAACAAGGGTTCTACTTGTAGAAGATAATCCTATTAATCGTCAGGTAGCCGGTGAAATACTTACCAGTGAAGGAATTGTTGTTGATATGGCAAATTCCGGGCAGGAAGCTATTGACATGTTGAAAAAAGCGGTCTTCAACAGTGAACTTCATTACGACGCGGTTCTTATGGATATTCAGATGCCGGAGATGGATGGTTATCAGGCGACGGGTATTATCAGATCAGACGAAGCTCTCAAAAATACATTGATAATCGCCATGACAGCACACGCGCTGAAGGGCGACAAAGAGAAGTGTTTCGATGCCGGTATGAATGATTATATCTCTAAACCTATTGACACAAACTTTTCAGGATTCTAATGAAATGGATAAAGCCGGAACATGAATTTCCGCGATTGATACATAGTAATTCAATTCAGGGAATAGGAGATGTTGATTTTACAAAACTCGAGGATTTTGATATTACTGGAGCTTTATTGAGAATGATAAATAATCGGGAACTGCTGAAAAAACTTTATTTGGAATTCGTTGCTGAATACAAGGATATTGTTCCTAAAATAATTTCCAGTATAAACGATAATGATTACAAAACTGCTGAACGGATTGTGCATACTATTAAAGGTATCGCGGGAAATTTAGGAATGAATCGTCTAATGGATTCGGCAGGGGTTCTCGAAATGCAGCTATCGAATAATTTAAAAAGTAATAACGGTGAATTAGAGAGTTTTATTGCGGCTTTTGATTCCGCTGTTAATAGTATTTCAAATTGGTCTAAAGAATTATTTTATGCTGATCTTGAACATACTAAACCTAAATTGTTAAATTTGGAATTAGTCAATGAAAAAGCTGATGAACTGGCACGTTATCTTGATGATTCTAATTTTAAAGCTGTATCTGTTGCGGAAGAATTAATGACTATTTTATCAAATTCAAAATATGCGGAAATTGTTAAAAAAATCAATACTCTAGCGAATAATTTTCTTATGACTGAAGCGTCGATCGAGTTGAAAAATCTTTTGAGTCGGATCAATGAAAGTGAGATTTGAAAATTATTAACGTGATTAAATAAAATTTCTAAAAGTGCTTAATGTTTTATTGTCATCTTTCGATAATAAAGTAAAACGAAAATTATGATAAATCTTCTTGGTCATCTTGCTAATCTTCTTTATATCGTCGGTTATCTGGTTAAGGATATTCTTGGATTGCGTCTGCTCATAGCTTCCGGTTTGGTGATTGAAATAATTTACAGCTACTATATTTCTGAAATTCCATTATGGACAAATATTATCTGGTGTTTTCTTTATATTGCTGTAAACGGATGGCAAATAGTTTTTCTCCTTCTTGAACGGCGGACTATAATGCTTAATGAAGAAGAAAAACGTCTTTACGATAAAATATTCCGTAATTTTTCTGTTCGAGAATTCTGGAAGGTAGAGAAAACCGGATTTTATGTTGATTATGAAGCTGGCGAAATATTGACTAGTGAGAATGAACTTCTTGACAGGCTGATATTAATTGTACGTGGATCATGCGATATCGTTTTACAGAACAGGTCTATTGCACAGATATCGGATTTGTCCTTCATCGGAGAAATGGGTTTTCTTTCCGATAAACCCGCGTCGGCATCTGTAGTTACAAGTTCGCCTACAAGATGCCTGATTTGGGATAAAGCAAAGCTAAAAACTTTAATGAACAATGATTCGCGTATAAATGTATGTATGCAGTCTATATTTACAACGGATTTAATCATCAAACTTCGAAATCAGAACTTTGAAGTGCTGGCGAAACTCCAGAAATATCAAACAGTTGAATGAAAATAATAATTACATATTATGTTTTAGTTTTGTTATTATTCTTTTCTGTTTTTGCCGTCAAAGCGGCAATTCTAAGTGATTGGGATTCGCTTTTTGAAGAAGATAAACAATATTTCGGCAGCGAGAAGGAACAGAAATTCCCTATCAACGCATTTATTGTTGAAAAAGAAAAGTGGCAGGATCATTCATCACTAATGATTTTCTGGCTATTTAAAAATACCAATTATCCAAAATATACATCAATACGTATTCTTCCATTCTATTATAATATTAGTAGTAAAGTTGATGACAGATCTATTACAGCTTTTCCGATTCTGCTTTTTTATTATGAAACATTTAATCAGCAGTCTGTTTTACTGAATCCGGTTTTATCCTTTGGTAATGACTTAAGATTCGCAGAAAATAATAATTACAACTGGAACATGTCACTACTTCATTATTATTCAAAAGAAAAATCCCATTATGTGAATGAAACAATATTTTTTGCTCCGATAATTCCTCTACCCTATCATCGTGTGAGTGATACAGGCGGTCATCGGAATTATTTATGGTTTATTGATTATGAATGGGAGAAAAAAAACAACATAGATAATTTACAAAGACTTGTAGTCTTTCCGTTTTTCGCTACTTGGAATAATCAGACTAAAGAATATTCATCCAGAACAATGCTGACTCCATTTTATTGTAATACAGTGATGTCGGCAGCTGATAATGTGTCAGAGTCATATTGGTGGCCTGTATTACCATTATATTTTTATTCGTCAGATAAAAACGGATCACATACAAATACCTGCTTTATTTTTGACTGGGAAAAGGATAGGTCGGACAGGATAACTAATTTTAATATTTATCCTCTGGTTTTTCATGACACATCCGAAGGTGGAGGAAGATACTACCTTCCATTTTATCTGCGTCCTGAAGGTTGGACTCAAAAGACTGGATATTCTATGGGGTTGTTTTATTTCCATAATTGGGATCTCGATGAAACTACATTCTGGTTTGGTCCGCGTTATTACTATAAAAATGATACTGCTAAAACTGAAGCTGATTTATGGGCTCCTTTTTATTATAAATACGAAGATATTAAAAGCCGCACCGAACTTTTTTTACCGCTGTATTTTGAAACTGCTGATAAAGACAAGTCATATCTTTTGAAAATAAATATAACTGGAATTTCTCAAAAATTTGAGTCGGGATTAGTGTCTTCTTTAAATGATAAAGGCGTGGTCATGAGCAGAGGTCTATATGTAGACACTGATATGTCGTGGTTATATGATATGATAAGTGTATCAACAAGAACTACTGTAATCAATACTGGTGACGAACCGAGAAAAGAAAATAACGGGAAAGATAAAGTAATTATATCTGACAATAATAATGTAAGTCGTGATAACTCAAAATATTTTTGGGGATTAACTTTATTTTATGGATTATCCGCTTTGGAATATGCTGATTCGAAACGCCACTTTAGAATTTTACCGTTATCATGGATAACATGGGATACTGAGTCTAGTGATGAGATAAAATGGATATTAAATTATTT
The DNA here is from genome assembly GCA_964386495.1 of uncultured Leptospirales bacterium. Lineage (GTDB taxonomy): Bacteria > Spirochaetota > UBA4802 > UBA4802 > JAFGJZ01 > CAYLTM01. The sequence goes on along the minus strand of CAYLTM010000108.1, from coordinate 9,665 downwards.
ATCCTACAAGCGAGATAGTACAGAATATTTTGTTTTTTTCCCTTTCTATGGACGGCAAATATATAAAGCTTCATGGAGAAAAGGGTATTTTTTTAACCTGTACTGGGACGAATATGATGATTCTGAAAAAATGCGTGAGAAAACAATACTGTGGCCGCTAATTAACTGGTATGAAAAACCTGGAGAAGTAGGCTGGCGTGTTTTCCCTGTAATTTGGAGTAAGCAGTATTCAGGTAGTAATGAAAAGAGTAATAGTTATATATCGCCGTTGTTTTATTATAATAAATCACAAAGTATAAATAACAATAATTATAATATGCAATCATTTAGTTTACTACATTGGTTCAGTGCTTTTTCAAATGAAAATTCAATTGAGGAATATTACGCGACGCTCATTCCGTTGATAGGGTATGAAAATATAACAAATCAGAAAAAAGAAACTTTGGAAAACAAAGATCAGTTGTTGACAGATAATACTAGATGGGCTTTTCCAGTGTTTTATTATCATGATACAAATCTTTATTTTCATTATAATATGTTGGTGATTGTGGATTATGAAAAATCAAAAATCACAGGGCTGTCGGAAAAATGGCTGGTACCGTTATACTTTAGTAAAACTGGAGATGCCGGATATTTTCATATAGTACCGCTATATTTATCATGGTGGAATTATAATCTTAATGAAAAGTCAAAATTTATTTTTGGTTATTACTATTGTGATGAACCAAAATATAAACGAAGAAACTTTCTTCATCTGTATGATCATGTTTCAGATGAAAATATTGCAAGTGATAAGTATAGCTACCTGTTAACAATGGTTCAAAAGGAAAAAACTCAGGGAAGTGATGATTTTCATATATTGCATGGATTGCTCTATGATTCGACAGTTCAGCGAAATACCGGCTATTATAATTACAGTGCTTTAATATATCTTGCGTCATTACAGAAAGATAAAGATTCTTTTCATAACAGGTTTTTACCTCTATGGTATTATGAATCATTTAAAAACGGTTATACTATTATTATTCCAGCACTTCTTTCTGGATCCGTTAAAACGGCAGTGTCTGAAACGAGTCTCTATGGTCTGGGTCTTCTATATCTGAATTATTTTAATAAGGACGAGAACAGCAAGATTACAGCGTATCTGTCAGGAATTTTATTCTACAGCGAAGCTGGTAAAAAAGAACGCGGGTATGTTAAAAAGGGAAGTCTCTGGGGACTTCTTTGGGAAAATGAATATGAAACTAATACAGGGTTTAAAAAATTTTCATTGTTTAAATTTTTGTACAAGAGAATCGAGATGAACGGGAAAGTTATCCATAAGATTTTAGGTATAAGTCTCTAAATGAAAGTTCCAGATTTATTCTGCCGGCACAGGCTGACTTGCCACAGTAATAATACCTTCAGCAATAGTCTTTCCGTCCTTTCCTTCAACTACCAATTTGTAGACACCTGAATTATAAAGAGCGTAGTCAAATGCTTTCACAGTCTCACCCTGTTTGACCGGCACAGTAATAGTCTCAACCGGAAAAGGACTGCTGTTTCTATCATCGTAAAGTTTAACCGTAAGTTGTTCCGATTCGAAGGGAATTTTGCTTTTTAAAATAATTGACAAGTCTCCCTCAGAAAAAACACTTCCGCAATTGACTCCCTTGCCGTCAGCGTCTGTTCCTTCACAAAATTCCAGAGTACCGTTGTTTTTTGAACAACTAAGAAACATCAATAATATCAGACTAAAGTAAAGAGCCCTGAACTTCATCATCATTTAAAATTTCTCCTGTTTCATCGTTAACTTTGATTTTTTTTGCAGTAATCAAACCATTTTCGCCTTTCTGAAGAATCTCAATTTTTCTTTCCTCCTGTTTAAGTTTATCGTTTCAGGTTTTTTTTAGGTTTTTGGCTTCCCTTATACTTAAATTCTTTGAATTTTTTTTAT
>CAYLTM010000108.1:3004-7719 GCA_964386495.1 uncultured Leptospirales bacterium | reverse complement strand
AAGTTTATCGTTGCAGTATTTTGTCAGTGTTATGCCTTCTTCATATTTTTCAATCGCTTCCTCTAAACCGACATCGCCTTTTTCGAGATCTTCCGCAATCTGTTCAAGAATAGTTATCGCTTCTTCGAAATTTTTCGGCTGCTTTTTTTTATCCTTAACACTCATTGTGGTTATTCCCCTTTTTTGATTATATCATTAACAATACATTTTATATTTCCGTCAGATAAAGTTACCGTTATATTTTCGTTAATTGATAACTTATCGACTGTCTTTACAATTGAATCGTTTTTATCATAGACGATTGAATATCCTCTGGTTATAACTTTTAGCGGAGATAATTGTTCAAGTGACTGCACAGAATTTTTATACCGCATAACGCATGTTTTGTAAATATTTTTCATCAGCAGATTAATGTCCGAGATCTCTGTCAACAAATGTTTTTTTTCGATAACACGGTCTTTTAAAAGTATAATCAATCTGCTGATGAGATCATCAAGGTTCTGGGAGTTCTTCATAAGTATGGTGTCTTTCGGGTTTTGAAAAATTCTGCCGCTTTTTATGACAGAAACCCGGTATTTATTTTCTTCAAGAATTTTCTCTGTAGTTTTTCGTATAATATACAAGTTGTCTTTTAAAAAATTTTCAATTAAAGATATTTCAGGTATCGCGAGTTCGGCTGCGGCGGATGGCGTTGGCACGTAAACATCAGCGGCATCATCCGAAAGAGGGTGGTCTATCTGGTGTCCAACTGCTGAAATAATCGGTACTATTGATTCAGCAAACGCCCGGACAACAATTTCTTCGTTAAACGCCATTAGATCTTCAAATGATCCGCCGCCTCGTCCAGCGATGATAACGTCAATATTCCATTTGGGATCGTTCAATATATTTATCGCATGAGCAATAGCGGCGGGAGCGTCATCCCCCTGAACCTTAGCCGGTGCGAGAAGAATATCTATATTCGGGAAACGGCGCAGCGCGACTTTAAGAATATCACGGAATGCCGCTCCGGTAGGTGAAGTCACGATGCCTATTTTAAGAGGCATGTGCGGCAAAGGGATTTTCCTTTCAGGAGAAAAAATTCCTTCGATGAAAAGCTTTTTTTTGAGCTGTTCAATTTTTAACTGGAGTGCCCCGACACCCTCCAGGAAAATATCATTGATAATAATTTGATAGCTGCTTTGCTTTTCATAGGTTTTTACGGAACCAAGAACTATTACGCTTAATCCTTCTTCTAGTTTGAAGCGCAGCCCCTTATTTGAGTATTTAAAGAATACAACTTTTATAATTGAGTCCGCATCTTTTAAGGTGAAATATATATGCCCGGATGTGTGGTTGGTTAAATTGGAAATTTCTCCTTTAATTAAAACAGAGTTTAATAACGGATTTTTTTCAAGAGAATCTTTTATTAGCTTTGAAATCTCACTAACTGTAAAAGTTTTGCTCATGTTATTTTCTTTCGACCGCGATAATTGTTAAATCGTCATTTGCATTCATTGCAGTATCGCCGGTGAATAACTGTAGTGCTGATATAATATTTTCTGTAATAGTAGCAACTGGTTTTTTAGAGTTGCTTAACATAATATCTGTTAATCTGTCGATTCCGAATTCTTCATTTGTTGTATTAAATTGTTCAAATGCACCGTCGGTAAATAAAAACAGCTTATCATTTTTGCCGAATGGAGATACTTTTGTTTCATATTGAATATCGTCAATTACACCTAACATTTTACCTGCCGCGTTCAGCATGAGAGTGCTTTCCCCCTGAAGCATGATTGAGGCTGGATGACCTGCGGACGCGTATTTGATAATGTTGGAGGATGTATCAATATCAATAACAAAGCTGGTTAAAAATAAATTTAAACTGCTGTAATTTTTCACAAGAATATTATTTAATTTTTCAAGCAGTGCACCAGGAGTGGTTAATGTTCTTATTTTATCATACTCAGATTTAATAATCATTGTGAGTAACGCTGCCTGTACCCCATGACCTGTCGCGTCCGCTATAAAAATTCTAACGAAATGTTTTCTAAGAAGGAGAATATCGTAAAAATCCCCGCCAACCTCAGACATGGGATGATATAGAACTGAAAATGTTAAATCATCAATTTTATCAACATCACTTGATAAAAGGCTGTTTTGAACTTTTTTTGCAAGATTGAGATCTTCAGAAATGATACGATCTTTAATTTGCAGTTTATTATATGCATCCTGGAGTTCACCATATGCGTGATTAAGTTCACCAGTCCGTTCATCAACTTTTTTTTCGAGATTATTATACAGCGCGGCGTTTTCGAGAGCAATTGCACCTTGTGTAATAAAAACATTTAAAAGATCTGCGTCATCCTGATTGAATACATTAGTCGCGAGAGGGTTGTCAAGATAACATACGCCAATTACTTTTTCATGCGTTTGAATCGGTGTGCATAGTATCGATTTGAGCATCAGTTTTTTTATGAATTCATCATTAGACAGTTCGGGATCCTTTTGTGCGTTAGCCGCAATAAAAATTTTGCCTGTTTTAAAAACAATATCAATAATACTCGCGGGATAGGCTGTTTGCAGGTGATCACCTGTTGTTCTGCTGGCTCTTAATTCCAGCTGACCAGTTTCATCGTTTAATAAAAACAGAAAACCTCTTTGGGCACCGGAAACCTCAACAGCGTTTTTCATAATCATATCTACAAGTTTGCTCTGGTTTAAAATTGAGCTTATGCTCTGGCTGACCTTTACGATACTATCGAGTTTTTCCCTATCCATTAACCGCTGCATAGGTGAGATTTCATTTTTAGATTCTAAAAGCGAGTAGGCTCTTTTCCTATACACACGAGAATTTATTTTAGTGAAAATGTAGAAAGCTTTTTCTATACAGTCGCGGCCTTCTTCAAGACTGCTGGTTCTTAAAAGCATCAATCCATAGTCATAGTATACTCTTGCAAGCTGGTATTTACGGTCAATCTTTGTTGAGAATTCAACAGCCTTATCGAAATAATAACTAGCCTTCGAAAAGTTTTTGTAGTATGAAAAATATAAAGCATAAACTCTTAAAGCGTTGGCGTAGTGATTACTCCATTTTTTTGTTTTACGCAAAGCCAAACGACAGAGTTTTTTCAGATCTGCCATTTTTCTTTTTATTTCTTCTAGTGAAATTCCTTTAAGCATGGATTCTTCACGGAAGAACTTGAGATGAGCCTCTGCAAGATATGGATAAACGAACACGGTTAATGGTTCAAGAAAATGTTCTTTATTATAAAGAGCAATCGCTTTATCAAGAATCTCCACAGCGTTTTTGTAGCGCCGGTCAACAATATATAGTTTTCCAAGCTCAACGGCACATAGGAATTCTAGAATATTGTATTTTAATTTCACGACTTCTATCATAATATCATCTGCCATTCTTTCAGCGAGTTCGTAATCACCTTTTTCAATAAGCAGCCGTACAAGATATATTTTTGAGGAATATATGCCGAAGTTGTCTTTAGTTTTTTCAGAGTACTTAATATATTCCTGTAAATCTTTTTCAGCCTGCTCGTATTCAGATAGAAAATAATTATTAAAATAATTACCAAGTCTGCTTTTGCCGATTTCATAAACATCGCCGATAACATTAAAATGTTCAATACTGTCATTGAAAAGTCTTTTGCTTTCCAGATAGTCGCTTTGCCATTGATAGAAGTACCCGGTCATCTGCAAGGTATGAGCATAACCTCTTTTATTATTAAGCTCTTTTTCAAGTTTTATAGCTTTCTGAAAATATTTAAGGGAGAAAACAAAATTGCCCTTTGCTGAAAAGAGGGAGGCGAAAAATCTATAAGCGGTGCTCAATTCTCTTGATCGCCCAACGCCGAATTCGCATAGATTTAAAAGTCTAATAATTGAACGAATAGACTTTTTGGTGTCTGTAAAATTATAAATCCAGATTAGAGTTTCGTAAAATAAAATTACTTGTCTATAATATCTCCGGTTTTTTCTAGTGTATTTGAAAAATATTTTGTCTGGAATTATTTTGCGGACAAAATGGATTAAAAATTCAAAAATAAATGAAATAAATAAATGGTTGCTTTTGACTGGTAGATCTTCTCCAAGAATCTTCAAGCCCGATTTCGCGTAGATTTCAGAATTGCTGAAATCTCCAATTTTGTAGTATGCTCTGCTGATGAGATAATATAAATATGATTTTCTATCATTGTCTTTTACGGAATCCATAATATTTCGAAACAAAGTAATCGCGTTATGACATGTTCCGAGAGTAATATTTATTTCACCGATATTTACGTTACATTGAAACCATTTGTCAGAATCGAAAGAATTATTAACTTCCATAAGTTCTTTAGTAATCATAAAATAACGAAGAGCGTCATCATAAGCATAGTTTTCTTTCGCAATCAGCGCCGCCGGATAGGAGTATTCATAGACCTTTTCGAGATTATCTGCTTCGAAAAAATGATGAAGTATCTGGAATATTAGTTTGTCGAGATTTTCGATATTCTGATTTTCCAGTAGTAAAGCGATTCGATTATGTTTATTCTTTCGGTCTGTCGGTTCAATAGAATTGTACAGAGAGTCGTAAACTTTGTCGTTTGTGAAAATGAAATAATTTTTTTCACCAGAGATTTCCTCCAGTATGTACAACCGTATTGATTTATCAATAATAAAAATTACATTTTCCTTCGGCATATCAATAGATTCAAATAATATTTCGATATTAAATTTTC
>CAYLTM010000108.1:2299-2994 GCA_964386495.1 uncultured Leptospirales bacterium | reverse complement strand
AACGGTTTTCTCTTCAGAATTAAGAGACTCCATTCTTTTCTGTATGATGTCAATAACAGAAAAAGTGGAATCTATATTAGCAATTTTCTTTTTATTGATAAGCCACTTGCCGTTGATTTTTTCTATAGCCTTTTCTCTTATTGACTGATAAAGAAGTTCTAACGCGAATTGAGGATTACCCTTGCTTTTTTCCAGTAACATGGCAGAAATTTCAGGGACATCTTCATTATTCATCTGAAGAAGTTTAGAAACAAACTCAGTCATTTTCACATCGTCAAAAGGGGCGATGTCTATTCTGGTAATAGGAGCTAATCCTGATCTTCTCGAATTAATTGCAGTGAAAAATTCATTATTTGTTATTTCGTTATTTCTAAATGTGGTGAGTAATAAAAGTTTGGAGTTAAGTCTTTCGCTCAACATAGCTGTTATCAGTTTAATAGTCCCTTCATCAGCCCATTGAATATCTTCAACCGCGATAATCAGAAAATTCTCTTCTTCGCTGATTATTTCAAAAAAGTGAGTAAGTGTTGACAAAAATCTTTTGATTTCATCATCATTTAATGATAATGAAAGATCGGTTATCAAAGGATTAATATTTCCAATTATTTTTTGTAATGTTATCGAAAACTTTAACAGGAGTTCTCGCAAATCACCAAGTTCATTTTCAATTTTAGAAATAATGCGGGATTTCTTTT
>CAYLTM010000108.1:310-2289 GCA_964386495.1 uncultured Leptospirales bacterium | reverse complement strand
GAAACAATGACCGCACCCTTCATACCGCAAGCGGCTTTATTGATGTTTTCGATAACGGTATGTATTATTTCTTCAAGGCCAATAGGTTTGACTTGGACTTTTAGAAAATCTATTTCATCATCTAGTCCAACTGCAATTTTTCTATAACCGGATTTGTATTTTTCAATATCTTTTTTAAGACCACCGACGGACTGATATCTATCATCAGGATCTTTGGCAATCATTTTCATTACAATACTATCGATGATTGTCGGAACTTCGGGATTGTAAAATGACGGAGCATTAGGAATGTGTGCTAAATGCTGATGAATAAGAGTGCGTATATTCTCTCCTTCGTAAGGCATTTTAGCTGTAATCATTCTGTAGAAAATTATTCCAAGTGAGTAAATATCGCTTCTTTCATCAACTTCCCTCGCGATCGCTCCATATTGCTCGGGGGAGATATATCCGAACATAGAAAATATCTCGTCGCTTGCATTGATGTTGACGCATTCTTTTATATATGAAAGTGCGAACCCTGTGATTTTGATTGAGTTTAGTTTCTCATCGATGTAAATATTTGCGGGATTAAGATCTCTGTGAATAATTGATATTTTATGCAGGGTTCCCAAAACAGCCGCAATCTTGAAAATCAGTTCTACGCTAAAGTCAACAGAGAGAGGTAGATTGTTTTTCAAAAGATGAAATAGCTTTTTTCCGGTAGCAAATTCTGTCACCATGTAGTAATAGTCGTTATATTTGTCTGTATCGATTATTTTCAAGATATTAGGATTGTCAAGTTTCGATAGGATTTCGACTTCATTTTTGAAACGAATAATATCTGTTATGTTAGAAGACAGCAATTCCTGCTTAAGTACTTTGACGACAACATCTTTCGACTCATTATTTAAATCCTGACCGACATATGATATACTAATCTCGCTCTCGCCGATTTTTTCACTAATGAGATATCTGCTGTTTAATATTGTTCCTATAATTTCCATTTTGTTCGCATTTGTTTTTAATATTCGTAATCGGTAAATAAACATTTATCATATTTTATATTATTAAAATGTCAAGTAAAAACCATTTGTGCGGGATAATAATATGGCTATTTAGTATCCCGTAAAAGCGTACGCACACATTCTTTATAATTGATCTTTGATGTTTTATCAAGTGCAAAAAGCGGTTAAATCTGAAGTATATGATCGAAATCGATTGTCAGTATGTGTCACTGCACAGGCAGACAGAATAATACTAATTGACGCGGATGTAAGAGATAGGTAGTATGTATGTGCCTGTGTTTCTGCCGGGGTAGTATAAGAAGTGCATAAAGTTAGAATGTGATATATAGAAAGACATCGTATATGTAAATATTATATAAAAAGAGGATAAATTATTATGCTGAAAGGTGAACTGGCTGCATTAGCGGTAGCGGTATGCTGGACTTTTACATCACTGTTTTTTGAAGCGGCTGGTAAACGCCTCGGCTCGCTGTCTGTAAATTTTATCAGACTATTAATCGCGTTGATATTATTCACTATATACTCAATGGTTTTTTATGGAAAAATCTTTCCCGAGGCTGAGACCGAAAGATATTTGTGGCTTGCCGCTTCTGGTGTTATAGGATTTTTTATTGGTGATTTATTTCTTTTCAAAGCATTTATTTTAATTGGATCTAGATTATCGATGCTGATGATGTCGTTAGCTCCTGTATTCGCGGCTGTTCTCGCTTATGTGTTTATTGATGAAGTGCTTTTGCTGAGTGATATTGCGGCAATAATCATCACAGTATTTGGAATCGCGATTGTTGTACTAACACGCAATTCAAACGGAAAAATTGTTTTGTCAAGACCTTTCAAGGGATTCTTCTATGCGTTAATCGGCGCGCTCGGTCAGGCTGGCGGTTTGATACTTTCTAAAAAAGGGGTCACCGGTTACGATCCATTTCTGGCTACAGATATTCGGGTAATGGCAGGACTGGCATCTTTTGGACTACT
>CAYLTM010000108.1:0-300 GCA_964386495.1 uncultured Leptospirales bacterium | reverse complement strand
GTCAAACTAAAAAGATTTTCTTTTCATACAAGGATATTCGTGGTGTCGGGCTGTCCACGTGCGGTGCGTTTCTCGGTCCGTTTGCGGGTGTCTCGCTATCACTATATTCTGTGAAACACATACATGTCGGAATCGCTTCGACGATTATGGCGATTGTCCCGGTATTGCTAATACCGGTATCCATGGTTCTTTACCGTGAGAAAGTTAAACTTATTGAAGCTGCTGGTATAGTTATTGCCGTTGCTGGTGTAGCTGTTTTATTTTTAGGTAATTTTTAGAAATATATATTTATGCCGACTT
>CAYLTM010000107.1:12765-13561 GCA_964386495.1 uncultured Leptospirales bacterium | reverse complement strand
CAGATTTTCGCAGATTAGAAGCATATATATATTTTTACACCTTGCCAGTACGGCATTAAACAACGTTGTCTGTTTTGCGGGAAATTCTATCCGCAGATTTCGCAGATTTTCGCAGATGGGGATTTGTTTTGTAAGTGAAGTTGGTAGAAAAGAATAAGAGCTAAACTTTTGCCAGTATTGAATTAAACAAAGCTGTCTGTTTTGCAGTTGCCTGTTCTATCTGACTTCCCAGCTTGTCGCAGAGTGCCATGAGTTCGTCGATTCTGGCGACAATGCGTTTTTGTTCTGCGAGTGGAGGAAGGGGGATTATGAAACTTAACAACTGCCCTTGATATATTGCTGCTACGTTTGTTGTGGATGATTTAAGTTTCTCTAACTCTCGTTTTCCTAGTGAAGAGATGAAGAATAAGTTAACTATTTCAGGTAAAATGCGATTAAGGAATGTAACACGAACAATATTATTGTTTAGCAACCATATATCATTACTATTTTTTTGGAATACGCATGTTTTACCAACTAACTCGTGACTATTTCGAGTGTTAAATAGGAAGTCACCATTGTTTATTATATATCGATCAATATCATCACCTTCATAATCAACTTTTGTAAAAGTATCAAATGAACATCGACCATCATTTGTTATATTATTCATTTTGAAGTAATAATATTTATTATCGATAGATTGGAATTGTTTTCCTTTATCAACACCTGTCTGAAATATATCGATGATATATTCAAATCTCGTCCACTCCCATCCCTTCGGCACCTTATACGGCACTCCTGCCTCGCCGGCAGG
>CAYLTM010000107.1:10380-12710 GCA_964386495.1 uncultured Leptospirales bacterium | reverse complement strand
ATGGCTTTTTTCAACTCTGTCACATTTTCTTTTACGCTGTAGAGCGGATCAAAGTGGCGGGTAAAAAAATCAAAAGAGTTATCCGCAGATTTCGCAGATTTCCGCAGATTGGAAGAAGGTTTTAATAATTGCACAATCGCTGCGTGATGAACCGCTAGGATTTTTTCTTTCCGTAGATTTCGCTGCGCTTCCAGCTTGTCGCAGAGCGCCATGAGCTCATCGATCTTGGCGATAATGCGCTTTTGTTCAGCAAGTGGCGGGAGAGGGAAAGCTAACTCTGTAATTTCTTCCATTTTTAGATTTGGCTGTAAACCGATGTTCCCAAATCTTTTTTGATAACCTGATAAAACAATTTCAGAGCAAAGGTATCTATAAATAAATTCATTAGTTTTAAAATATGTTTTTATTGCCGCAACTCGTTGATTTAGAAGAGACATATGATAACTTGATGGACAAATGCATATCTTTAATCCGTCCTTAATAAAGGGACGAGTAAGAGCAAGGATTAAATCTCCATTTTCAACAATGAATTTGTTGTATTTTTCTTGAAATTCAAAGGGCAATCTTTCAGTTGTTTCAATGAAAGTACGAACTCCTACATTGGTTATTTTTATGCACTTAACTCCAGCTTCATTATTAAAATCTTGACTCTCAAAACTATTTCCTGCGATGATATTTGCAATTACCCCCAATCTCGTCCAAACCCATCCCTCCGGCACCTCATAGGGCAATTCTTCTGGCTTGATCCCTAATCTGCGTCCATCTGCGTCATCTGCGGATTTACCCCTCTTGATCTTCCCTTCAGCAATCAGCCGTTCCTTCTCCGACTGTATCTCCTTCAGCAGTTCGCTGGCCGGTTGATCTTTGGGATCTTGCTTGACCAATTTCCCCTGCATGGCAAGGGTCAGTATCAGTTCACGCAGTTTTTTAATACCGTCGGGACTTTCGAGGGCGGTGTCGAAGTGTTTTTGGAGTAAGAGAGGCATATCATTTTTCATCATTTGTCTCCAAAATTTCCCAGTAGCCACCTAATTTAGGGCCTTTGCGTATTATAACACTGGCTTTTTTAAGGGTATTAATGTAATTCTCGATAGTTCTGCTGCTTTTATTAAGTTTTGTGGCAATCTCGATGGCAGTGATGTATCTATTTTCAACAATAAGCTTAAAAGTGTTTTCTATATTAATTCCGAAATCATTCCGAATTCTTTCCGAAATCATTCCGAATTCTTTCCGATTATTTAATTGCACCTTTACTTGTTCCCCTGCTTGTTCCCCTGCTTGTTCCCCTGCTTGCTCCCTTACTTGTTCCCTTACTTGCTGTGACTCTGGCTGAGGTAATTTGTATGCATACGGAAAAACCAACCGCATAAAATTCCTGCTGATCTGAAATGCTTCTTTTCCGTAGGATTCCAAAATACGGGGAATACCGGAACCCAAATGCTCCACAATTTCAAGATCGCGGAAGATTCTCATAATTTCCTTGTTGCGGGGAGCGGTATGACCTGCAAAAAAATCAGCCTCTTCCAGTCCATAAGGCAATCCGCCGGCAGAGGTAATCCTGATAATTTCTTTATCATCCTTTACTTCAAGAATGACATCGAAAAGTCCCATGGCAGAGGGTTGGATATTGTTTTTTATTCTATCTTTTATTACTAGTTGAAGCTGGTCGCTATTTGCTACACCGACAATTGTTCCGTTATTATCAATGCCGATATATATTTCTCCGCCGTCACGATAATTAAGGAAGGCAACGACTTCTTTCTCCAGGGAATCTGTAAGTTCTCTTTTATATTCAATTCGGTTCGATTCCACTATTTTCCCTCACTATTATTGTGCACGCGTAGGCGCGAAGACGCGATGTCTGTATGATTATTAACAACTCTTTTCAATCCATCTTTTAATAATGGCTCTCCGAAGTTTATTAGAAGTCCAAGTGGCAGATTCATTAACGGTAAATATGTCAGCAATTGTTTAGGATGTACCGGATGTATTGTTTCAACCGATTTGAGCTCAATTATTGAAGTACTAATAATCTTTGCCAATACCACTTCATACACAGATTCAAGAAGACCAGATCCCAAATCCTTATGAAGCTGTAAAGCTGAATCGATCACAATAGAGGCTACCTCTTCAATATCCTTCCTTCGCGGCATCGCGGCATCGCGTGAGGCATTTTCATGGTTCATCACTCTCCCCCCAAGGCCTGCATCAGTTCCTTTTTCAAGGCATCACGGGTGGTGTTCATCTCTTTGACAATCAACTTGTATTCTTGCATCAGTTCTTCGGGGTCGCCGTGGTTAACATCTACCTTGTGGGGATTTTTAAAATCA
>CAYLTM010000107.1:1012-10370 GCA_964386495.1 uncultured Leptospirales bacterium | reverse complement strand
ATTGTAATTGCGTGCCTCAATCTCTTTGATCGAAACCTTCCAAGCGTTTTCTGTTATATTGCGCTTGTTCCACCACTTCTTTTCCAGATCAAATTCTTGAATGGTTAACGGGTTTCTACGGGAATAAGACTTGTAGCCTTCGGGATACGGATGCTCAAAAAACCAGACATCCTTGGTTTTATCACCCTTGGTAAAAAACAGGATATTGGTATTGATGCCGGTATAGGGACTGAATACTCCCTTGGGCAGACGGACAATGGTATGCAGGTTGAACTCTTCCAGAAGCTCTTTTTTAAGATTGGTTTTGACACCTTCACCAAAGAGGAATCCATCTGGCAACACCACCGCCGCTCTGCCGGTATCGTGTTTGAGCAGATGCATAATCAGCGCCATAAAAAGGTCGGCGGTCTCACGGGTCTGGTATTTTTTTGGGAAGTTATTTTCAATGCCGTCTTCTTCCATGCCACCAAAAGGAGGATTAGTTATCACAATATCCACCCTGTCTTTAGGGCTGTAGTCTTTCAATGGACGGCTCAGGGTATTGTCATGTTTGATGTTAGTCGGTACATCGATTCCATGGAGCATCATGTTGGTGAGCGCCAGCATGTGTGGAAGCGGTTTTTTTTCAACACCGTGAATAGTTTCCTGCAGGGTCTCTCTATCTTTTGCAGTCTTTATCTGTGTATCCAAATGCCCGATAGTGCAGGTCAAGAAACCACCGGTTCCACAAGCCGGATCGAGTATTTTTTCACCTAGCTGGGGATTGATAATATCCACCATAAACTGTGTTACCGCACGGGGAGTGTAATACTCTCCAGCATTCCCGGCAGACTGCAGATCAGACAAAATTTTCTCATAAATGTCGTTAAATAGATGACGGTCGCTGGAAGAATTAAAGTCCACATCATGCTGAATGGTATTGATTACCTGACGCAGCAAAGTACCTGACTTCATATAGTTGTAAGCATCTTCAAAAACGCTACCAACCACCTTGCCTTGCTCATTGACACCTGCAGTAGTAGCCAATTTCTTCAAGGCCGGAAAAAGTTCATTATTAACAAAGTCTATAAGCTCTTCACCAGTGATCCCTTCTGCGTCGGCCGCCCAGGCGGACCACTGAAAGCGAGTTTGCAAGGGTGACTTATAGGCTTTTTGCGTCAGCTTCCATTCCTGTTCTTTATCATCAAAGATTTTTAAAAATAAGAGCCAGACCACCTGGCTGATTCGCTGGGCATCACCATCGACACCCACATCTTTTCGCATAATATCTTGAATCGTTTTAATCAAAGTACCTATCGGCATCTCATAACTCCTGTTTGTTTACGCACAATAAAGCTGATATTCCAGCTCATGGATTGCCTTTTGATACTGTGCCAGCCCGCCAAATTTTTTAATAATTTCCATGGGTGTACCAAAGGAACTGAAAGGATTCACCGCCAGTATCTGTGTTTCTTCAATGTGAATGATGCCTTCATCGGCATATTTATCCAGCAATGCCTGCAGCACAATCCTTGCTTGTTCACCGTATTTTTCAAAGTAGTTTCGCTTCTTCACATTCTCCGCCCGTTCTTTCCGGGTAAGTGGTGGTTTATCCCATGCCACATGGCAGATCACATCAAAGGGGTCAAGGTCTTTGCCTACCTCTTCGGCCAGCGCCTCAAAGAAAACTCCCTGCTGTGACAGTTCTTCAATAATTGCTTGTTTCTTTTCAGCGTGATTCCAGCGTTTCAAAAACGCATCCAGTGAGGAAAACTCTTTGTAAAGTGCCTTACGGGTATAATCCTTGAGTGACTCTGTTATCAATTTGCCGTTGGCATCAAAGTATTGCACCCGCTCTGCTGCTACAGTTACCGGGACATCAGCAACATAGTATTTTATTATTCTTGCTCCCTCTTCAGTAGTACCAAATGATTCTGAACCATCTTCATTGACAAAGCTGGCATCAGTGTTTTTGTCATTTATCGGGTATTCTGTGTTGCCAGTTTCCTCTTCTTCAATATCTTCCGGGGGGACAGGTGAATCATCCAAACCCTTGGGTTCGTAAATCTGCACCGGGTCACCATCAAAGTCAGGATCGGCGAAGAGTTCAGTTGCCTTTTTGAAATCCATAATGGTGAAGTAATATTTGCCATAGTCTTCATTGATGCGTGTTCCGCGTCCAATGATCTGTTTAAACTCGGTCATGGATTGTATCCGTTGATCCAGAACAATCAATTTACAGGTTTGTGCATCCACACCGGTCGTCATTAACTTGGAAGTTGTGGCAATCACCGGATATTTCGATTCCGGAAAGATAAAGTTATCCAGCTCCATTTTGCCTTCTTCGTTATCTCCGGTTATCCGCATGACATACTTGGGATTTTCTGCCGCGATATCGGCATTCTCATTGACCAGTGCCTGCCGCATACGCTCTGCATGGTCGATATTGTCACAAAAAACAATGGTTTTATCAAAGCGATTGGTCTGTTTTAAAAATTCGGAGATTTTCCTAGATACCACCTCGGTTCTTTTTTCCAGAACCAATGAGCGATCAAAATCTTTTTGATTGTAAATGCGATCTTCTATTTCGTTGCCGTATTTGTCGGTCATCCCTTTATCAGGGCGCCAGCCAGTCATATCCTTATCCATGTCAATTCTGACAACCTTGTAAGGTGCCAAAAAACCGTCGTCAATTCCCTGTCGAAGAGAATATGTGTAGATGGGGTCTCCAAAATAGTCGATATTGGAAACATCTTTGGTTTCTTTTGGGGTGGCTGTCAACCCTATCTGTGTTGCCGTTGTAAAATATTCCAGAATCATTCGCCAGTTAGAATCCTCGGCAGCACTTCCCCGGTGACACTCATCAATAACAATCAAGTCAAAGAAGGTAGGGCTAAACTGCTTATAAATATTTCGTTCTTCTTCAGTACCAGTTACCGCCTGGTACAATGACAAGTAAATTTCATAAGATTTATTTGCCTGGCGCTTTTGAATCTTGGTCATGGCGCTGCCAAAGGGCTTAAAGTCGTTGGTCATGGTCTGATCAACCAGAATATTACGGTCAGCCAAGAACAGAATTCTCTTTTTTGTCTTTGATTTCCACAAACGCCAAATAATCTGGAAATTTGAACTAAAAACAAAAGGAACCTGAATCATCTCTGCATAACCTAAAGCCTGCTGCATCCCATCAGAAATGGTATGTGTATTGTCTTTAGCTTCAACCACAGCAATAGGAATCCCCGGTTTATAAAAGAGAATATAATCAGCACGCTTATTAGCAGCCCTAGTATGAATCTTCCCCCTTACAATGATCCGCCCATTGGTCAAAGGAAATTCTTCACGAATCTGCGTAGTAATATCCCACCCAGCCTGTTCGATAGCAGGGGTTATATATTTGGTGCAGATATCTCTTTCCGAAAGTTCCTTTTTATTCAATCATTTCCTCAATCTTTTTCTTTCTGTCTTGGTGCGGTATGGCCTATAACTCTTATAATAGGAGTGGGGATATACAAGTTATTCGTATTGTTTAAAAAATACAAAAAAACCATTCAATACAAAACGTTGAAGCTCTACTCTATTATGTAAAGACATTTTATTATTAAATAATGGTTCATGCAATATAGAATAATACAACAGAAGGATTATATAAATAATAATCACTATACATGTTATATAGTATATATTTGTTGATTGCCAATAATTTCAATCAATATTACATCATTATCTTTCTTGACAAATATATGTAAATAGACTACTTCCATTTTAGCAATCAAAAAAGAATTTCTTATGGAAATGAATCAAAAGTTTGAAACATTCAAGGATATTCTGAGGATTACAGAGAAGTTGTCCGCGAGGACAAGGTGTACATCCCTACAAACAAGGGGTTGCAACCCCTTGTTGGGATATGATCGTCTGTGTTGAACCGTGCCCTTTAGGGTAAGGTTATAATTCATCGTTCAAAATTCAAGATTCTAAATTAAAAAGGGAAACCCCCTTCTTTAAGTTTATAATCAACATACCAAACAAGCTTTCAATTATTTTACAAAATTGAAACATTTCTTGCATATTAAAATTAGTGATTTTATTTATTATTTTGTTGATGATATGAGCTGTATATAGTTTATTGCAATAGAAGTGAGAATTGTCTAAAAATGCTGTCAAATGACAGAGAAGGAGAATTATATGACGACTAAAAGACCAGATAATCAAGGATTATATTTTAAGGACAATGAAAAAGATTCCTGTGGTATCGGAATTGTGGCAAATATAAAAGGCAAGAAGTCTTATGATATAATAAGACGAGGATTGCAGGTTCTTGAAAGGATGGAGCATAGAGGTGCGGAAAGCGCGGACAATAAAACTGGAGACGGTGCGGGAATACTCATGCAGATTCGTCATACTTTCTATAAAAGTGTTGTATCTAATTTGCCGGACGCGGGGAATTATGGTACTGGTCACATATTCCTGACAAAAAATAAAATTTCGGCACAGTCATGTTTAACCAATTTTGAAAATACATTAAAATCTGAAGGATTGGAAATCATAGCTTATCGGGATATCGAAGTTGACAGCAGCCAGCTTGGAGAGATAGCCAAGCGAAGTGAACCCGACATCAAACAGATATTTGTAAAGCCCATTGAAAATCACGATCAGCAATGGCTTGAAAAAAAACTATATATTGTAAGGAAGCTGGCGGAAAACAATATACGGAATTCTTCCATCGAGGGAAGGGAAACTTTTTACCTGCCGTCATTTTCCACAAAAACAATAGTTTATAAAGGAATGCTGATGCCTAGTCAGGTGTTACATTACTTTAAAGATCTTCAAAATGATAAAATGGAAAGTGCTATTTCGCTTGTTCATTCACGATTTTCAACAAATACCTTTCCTTCATGGGATCTTGCTCAGCCTTTCAGAATGATTGCTCACAATGGCGAGATAAACACTATCAAAGGAAATAGATTCTGGATGTCAGCCCGAGAATCAAATTTCATATCCACTGAGTTTGGAGATGATATTAAAAAGATCTTTCCAGTAATTGAACCTGATAAAAGCGATTCGGCTTCATTCGACAACGCGCTGGAAATGA
The DNA here is from genome assembly GCA_964386495.1 of uncultured Leptospirales bacterium. Classification (GTDB taxonomy): domain Bacteria; phylum Spirochaetota; class UBA4802; order UBA4802; family JAFGJZ01; genus CAYLTM01. Next base: position 5,302 of record CAYLTM010000107.1, on the reverse strand, counting down.
TGGTCGCGACCGGTCGATCGATCCCTCACGCACTAATGATGATGATTCCTGAATCATGGAATGACAAAAATCCCATATCACAGGATTTGAAATACTTTTATGAATATCACGCGTGCTTCATGGAACCATGGGACGGTCCCGCGTCAATAGTATTCTGCGACGGCAGGTATGTCGGCGGAACTCTTGACAGAAACGGATTAAGGCCATCTCGATATGTGATCACCAATGACGATATGATAGTCATGGGATCTGAAGTTGGTGTACAGACTTTTCCTGCGGATAAAATCATTTCCAAAGGAAGACTTATGCCAGGTAAGCTTCTTCTTGTGGATACTGAAGAAGGAAGAATCATCCCTGATAGCGAAATTAAAGAAAAGATCTGTCATCAGAAGCCTTATAAGCAATGGGTCGAAAAAAATAGAATCAACATATCAAACATTAATCCTTCTGAAAAATCCAATGAAACTTTTCCTGACAATAGAATAAATGAAATGATGAAGCTGTTCGGCTACACCAGAGAAGATGTCGGTAAACTCATTCCTCATTTGGCGGAAGACGGACATGAAATCACATCGTCTATGGGAACGGATACCCCAATCGCGGCATTTTCAGATAAGCCGCAGAAGTTATATAATTATTTCAAACAGATATTCGCTCAGGTTACTAACCCCGCGATAGATTCTATTCGGGAAGAACTGGTAATGACAACCACAAGTTTAACAGGCACGCAGAAAAATCTTTTATCTGAAACAGAAGAACATTGCCGGATGATAAAACTTCTAAATCCGGTAATCAGCAATGATGAGCTTTATCGTTTAAGAAAGTGGAATAACCCGAATTTTAAAATTGCTGAAATCGATATTACATATAATACGCAGAATAATACTCTCGAAAAAGCTCTTGATGAAATATGCGGACTGGCGGAAAAATATATTAATGAAGGCTCAACATTAATAATACTAAGCGATAAAAACTTCTCTAAAAATAATATTCCAATACCGGCATTACTGGCAACCAGCACTATTCACCACCATTTGATTAAAGTAAAAAAACGCACAAGCTGTGGACTGATAATTGAGTCGGCGGAACCTAAAGAGGTTCATCACTTTGCCTTACTTTTCGGTTACGGAGCAGATATAATCAACCCTTATGGAGTATTGGCGGTTATAAATAATCTGGTTGATAACAAAAAGATTTCTGTGGAATCTTATGAGAAAGCTGAGTACAATTTCCTTAAAGGTCTAGGAAAATCTATTTTGAAAATCATGTCTAAAATGGGAACCTCAACAATTCGCAGCTACAGAGGGTCGCAAATATTTGAAGCCATTGGTCTGGGCAATGATGTTATTGATAAAAGTTTTACAGGCACAAAATCCAGAATCGGCGGAATCGGATTTCAAGAAATCGAAACAGAAATGAAAATTTTCCACGATAACGCGTATAATAGTAAAAGGCTATTATTAGATTCAGAAGGTGTCTACTCATACCGCAATGACGGCGAAAAACACGGCTGGAATCCTGAGACTATTCACTTACTGCAATGGGCGACAAGAACAAATGATTATAATAAATTTAAACAATTCAGCGCGAAGGCGGATGAGTTAACAAAAAAACCTCATTTTATAAGAGGGCTTTTTGAATTTAAAAAGTGCAATAGTATTCCTATCGATGAAGTTGAATCAATTGACGAAATTATGAAAAGGTTTACTACTGGAGCAATGTCCTTCGGTTCTATCAGCAGAGATGCGCATGAAGCGATTGCGGAAGCCATGAACTCGATTAAAGGAAGAAGTAATTCCGGTGAAGGCGGCGAAGATCCAACACGTTATTATCCGCAAAAAAACGGCAAATATACAAGAAGTGCCATAAAACAGGTCGCATCAGGAAGATTCGGAGTAACGAGCAATTATCTGGCTAACGCAGATGAGCTTCAAATAAAAGTGGCGCAGGGAGCTAAACCGGGTGAAGGCGGTCAGCTGCCTGGTCCGAAAGTTTTTCCTGAAATCGCGAAAGTCAGATTTTCAACGCCGGGGGTTACACTAATTTCGCCGCCGCCTCATCACGATATATACTCTATAGAAGATTTAGCTCAGTTGATTTTCGATTTAAAAAACGCCAATCCTACCGCGAGAATAAGCGTCAAGCTTGTCTCTGAAACCGGTGTTGGCACTATAGCGGCGGGTGTCGCGAAAGCTCATGCGGACAATATTCTGGTTAGCGGTTATGAAGGCGGTACCGGAGCAAGTCCGCAGAGTTCGATTAAACACGCGGGTCTTCCAATGGAGATTGGTATTTCCGAAACACATCAGACCCTTGTTATGAATGATCTTCGCGGTAGAGTACGCCTGCAGACTGATGGACAGATCAAAACCGGTCGTGATATTGTTATGGCTGGCATGCTCGGTGCTGAAGAATTCGGGTTCGGTACATCAACGCTTATCGTTTTGGGATGTGTGATGATGCGGAAATGCCATGAGAATACCTGTCCTTTCGGCGTGGCAACACAGGATGAGGAGCTTAGAAAAAGATTCACAGGAAAAGCCGAGCACCTAATCAATTTCTTTAAATTTTTGGCGCAGGAAGTCCGCGAGATAATGTCCGAACTTGGAATAAGAAAATTCAATGAACTAATCGGCAATACCGGTCTTCTGGAAATCCGCAAAGTTAATCACTATAAAGCTTCTAAAGTCGATCCGTCAGCTATACTTTATCGTCCATTAGAAGCGGATAAATATGCCAATTATTGCATACAGAACCAGGTTCACAAAATTGAAGATATCCTCGACAGAAAAATTATTGAAAAGTGTAAAAATGCAATAGAGAAGGAAGAAAAAATTTCTTTGAAAATGGAAATAAACAATACAAACCGTGCGGTTGGAACAATGCTTTCGTACAACATATCAAAGTTATATGGTGAAGAAGGTTTGCCGGATGACACAATCAATGTAGATTTTCAGGGCAGTGCCGGTCAAAGTTTCGGGGCGTTTCTCGCGAAAGGTGTGACTTTTAAACTTGAAGGAGATTCAAATGATTACTTCGGTAAAGGATTATCCGGCGGCAGATTAATTGTAGTACCTCAAGAAGGCACCGTCTTTAAAGCGGAGGAAAACATTATTGTAGGGAATACAGTATTATACGGCGCGACTAAGGGCGAAGCTTTTGTAAGAGGTATTGCTGGTGAAAGATTCTGCGTAAGAAATAGCGGTGCGTATGCGGTTGTCGAAGGAACCGGCGACCATTGTGCGGAATATATGACAGGCGGCAGACTCGTTGTTCTGGGGAAAATAGGCAGAAATTTCGCTGCAGGTATGAGCGGGGGAATAGCTTTCGTATACGATGTTGACGGAAATTTTGATTATTTCTGCAACAAGGGCATGGTGGAATTAACACCGGTTACAAATTCAGACGATGAGCAATTAGTATTGGAGATGATTATTAAACATATCAAATATACTGACAGTCCGCTCGCAAAAGAAATGGTATCCAACTGGAATCAGGTTATTAAAAAATTTATAAAGGTTATGCCGTTTGAATACAAACGAGTACTACAGGAAATTAAGATACAGCAGACTGAACGGAAAATAAAATCTATCATCGAAGAAGAGCAATTAGGGAGGTCAATATAATGGGAGATCCAAAAGGATTTATAAAATTCAAAAGAAAAGAAGCGGGATACAGACCTATTGAAGAGAGAATTCAGGATTACTATGAAGTTGAAGTGCTCCTTTCTGATGATGAAAGAAAAATTCAGGCATCACGATGTATGGATTGCGGAGTACCCTTCTGTCATTGGAGCTGTCCTATCGGAAATATAATGCCGGAATGGCAGGATAGTATTTTTCACGGCAACTGGGAAGAGGCTTACGCGAGACTAAATGAAACAAATAACTTTCCGGAATTTACTGGAAGAATATGTCCGGCATTATGCGAAGCTTCCTGTGTTCTCGCTAAAAGCGACGAAGCTGTAACCATTCGTCATAACGAATGGACTGTGGCAGAAAAGGCTTTCGAGCTTGGTTATGTTAAACCGGATACATCTATTGTTAAAAACGGAAAAACTATAGCGGTTATAGGCGGCGGACCAGCCGGACTCGCCTGCTGTGATATGCTTGTAAAAATGGGATATACCGTAACGTTGTTTGAAGCGGAATCAAAAGTCGGCGGATTTATGCGTTATGGAATCCCGGACTTCAAACTCGAGAAAAGAATAATAGACAGACGAATTGATATTATGGTTCAGGAAGGGTTAATTATCAAAACGGATACTCTTGCAGGCAGAGATATTTCTGT
>CAYLTM010000107.1:0-985 GCA_964386495.1 uncultured Leptospirales bacterium | reverse complement strand
ACGTGATCTTAATATCGAAGGCCGTGAATTAAAGGGTATTCATTTCGCGACAGAATTTCTATTCCAGCAGAACAAGGCCTGCAGTGGAATTCCAATAACTGATGATGAGCTCATTAGAACATTAAACAGATCTGTACTAGTCATAGGTGGTGGAGATACTGGTGCGGATTGCGTCGGAACTTCCATCAGGCAGGGTGCGAGAAAAGTCACACAAATCGAAATACTTCCTATGCCGGCTGACAGACGAACTGAAGCAGACCCGTGGCCATTGTGGCCGAGAATACTGCGCTCGTCAAGTTCACACAAAGAAGGCTGCGAGAGAGCATGGAATATTCAAACGAAAAAATTCATTGGCGAAAACGGTAAATTAAAAAAAGTAATAGCATCAAAGGTCGAATGGAAAAAAGACGACAAGGGAAATTTTACACCTGTAGAAATTCCTGATTCTGAATTTGAAATAAAATGCGACGTTGCACTTCTTGCGATGGGCTTTGTTCATCCTGTTCATACAGGTCTTGTCAGTGATCTTGGTCTTGAACTCGATCCTAGAGGAAATATAAAAACTAACGCTAAATTTCAGACAAGTGTCGAAAAAATATTTGCCGGTGGAGATTCCCGACGGGGTGCGTCACTAGTTGTTTGGGCAATAAAAGAAGGGCGTGATGTCGCGATGAATGTTGATGAGTTTTTGAGAAATAAGTAATCACCTGCTAATTAGTTCTTGGTGGATTAATCACCAAGAACTAATTTACTCGAGTTTGGCGAAATTTAGCCAGCAATTTTCAGCAATTTTAAAATTGTTGAACATAAGATGAAAAATAAATTCTAGCAAGCATCCATAACGCGTCTGTCGGGTGTTTGTCGATAAAATTACCCATAACAATATCAGTGGTTGAATCCTTTATGACAAATGAAGATATATTCTGAGAATCTTCTTCTGAAGATCATAATCGATTTCATCCGTAAGCTCAGTTCGTCTGCCTCC
>CAYLTM010000106.1:10576-13705 GCA_964386495.1 uncultured Leptospirales bacterium | reverse complement strand
ATAGTACCGGCTATGAAATTTGCAGCAGCTTTCCTGTAATCTTTTTCAGCATCAAAAAGATTACTATTTTCAAGTAACAATGATATTGATTTATAACCTGAATATCCTTCATCAATGCAGTATTTTTCTGCTTTTTTTTCACTAACAATAAAATCGTCATCCGCGATTTCCAGTGAATATTTTTCTGACGCTCTGCAAAGCTCTTTATTCAGTTCCAATGGAATAACAGTTTTAGAATTTAATATATAAGTTATGGTATCCGCACTAGTATCAGGATAAAGAATTTTCAGACGTTTTTCAACATAGAGTTCAGGACTTATTCGGAGATAATTAATCTCTGACAGAATTTCAGACTGAAAGTTTGTGAATTCCGCCTTGTATAGATAATCTTCATAACAATGTATGTGAAAGAGCGTAACGATTATTAGAAAACGTTGTTTGCATAATAATCGTAATAATAGATTTAGTTTTTTATTAATCAATACCGTAAAGCTTAATACAGAGGTGCTCAAATAGTGATTACACCGCACTTCAGCGAATAATAACCAAACTCGCACGCAAATATTCCGAAAAACATTAATAATCATTATTAAACTTTCTTACTTTAATAATAATATGTTACTTTTGTCCAAATTTCTTCGTAGGTATTCTTTTTATATGACGGTATATTTCTTACACCATTAAGTGTCCTTGCGTCATGATGTGTTAAACCGGCACTAACAGAAAGAAATTCCATTCTTATAATTGACAATGGCAGTTCGGCAAACAATTCAGCTTCTTTACCATCCAGCTGAATATTATACCGTACAAGGGTAGATACAGAGAACCACTGATGATCGTACACAAGTCCTGTCGTCCATTCATCTGTTTTAGAACCCTTAACAACCTTTTCATAATATATAGGTATAGAAAAATCAAAACCTTCTACACGGATGCCTGTATTAAATTTCAGAGACAAGCCTCTTTGAGTCATATAAAAACCTGTATCGGGAGGTCTTATGCCGAATACTTCAACTGGTTTCACTACTCTTCCGCCTTCAAAATAAGCAATAATCAGTGAATAGGTTGTTGTACTTAACAAAACCGAAGCGGCATTCGCAAGAACCATGTCTTTCTTTTTTATATTATATTTTTTTGACTTATATGAAGCTTCAAGCTGCGACGGATCGCCTTCTCCACCCGGTAATGATGATTCACTGTAGACATAAACCATAGGATGAGCCTTATTATATAAATAAAACCATAAGTAGTAACTGTATCCATTATTATAATATATCTCATTTTCAAGATTTTCCGATAATCGCATATTATTATTTAATCCGCCGGCGGTAACAATAATATTACTGCTGTAAGCGTCTTTAAACACTTTCGGATTGTACTTATAAGATTCGTTAGTAGTTGTATAACCGCCGGTTGAAGGATGAATTACCGCACGTGGTAGATATATCCAAAAATTTGGATAGGTGTTATTTTCAAATTTTCCATTATAACCGATAAAACCATATTCATCTTCAGCACCCAGAGCCTTCATTCTACTGCCGTGACCAAATTCATGATAAGCAAGCTGAATAGGCGGAAATAAAACAAAACCAAACAAAATCTGTACTGGAAACGCGAGAACACCATTTTTCCTTACTAAGTCGCTATCTAAGGTTTTATACATCAACGTTGTTGTACCTTGAAGATATTCTACCGAAAAATCACCTATAGCTCTGTTCGAATTTAAAGCTGGTATATAACCAGAATCAACTGAAATATGTGTTCTGACAGACTGACTTTTTCCCATTTGGGTTTTCGAATAGACATCACCCGAAATAAGAAGACAAATAAACACAAAAATAATTTTTTTCATTATACACCTCTGTTAAACATTCAGTAAAATAATCCCCGAATAAAATATTTTTTCAATGCATCACTTACTCAATAAATCAAATTTTTCGGTATTACCGGTTTTATTATAGCAATCGAGTAGCATCGGTTTGATTTTTTCCGCTTTAATGCTATTCGCGTACAACGGTTCAAACTTGGCAATCGCCTCATTATATAAAAGCTGGTTATAGTAAATATATCCTAAATTATAATTAATAATATCTGCCAATAAATTATCATTTACCGTTTCGAGAAGCCCTTTATAAAGCATTATCGCGTTTGTGTATTGCTTTGAAAGAATATAAATACCTCCAACAAAGAGTTTATCATTTACGCTTTTAATTTTTCCATACTTGTTTAAAAAATCAATACCCTCATCAACCTTTCCCTGTTGAACCTTCACCATGGCGAAAAATCTTTTTTCTTTAATTGTCATTAAATTTTCCGGTTCAGAAATCTCATTCACCAAGGCACTTATATCTTTCGAATCATAATATCCAGTATAAAAATACAACATGGCAAGCATAATTTTCTCTTCATCATTCAAAGTTTCTTTTGAAGAAAGAGCTCTGCTTTTATTGATATATTTTATCGCTTCTGAATAGTTTTTAAGGGCATCGGGATTAATGTTTCCATAATCACCGTTTATCAGAATCTCTTCAAAGTTTTTACCGGACAAATTATCCCCGAATGAATGCAATACCTTCGCGTAAAGTATAAATCCTTCTTTATCAGCGGGATTATTCAGGCAATACGCCTCAGTCTTTTCAAGGAGAGCGGAATATTCATCCAGACGTGCTTTATTATCTTTTATACTTTCTATTGAATCAAGTGTTCTTACAATTCGGCTGGTATTGTATTTCCAGAACATCAAAACACCTTTATACTTATTAATGCCGGCTATAATCAACACAACAGACATCACTATGAAAAATACTTTAAAGAATTTCGAATATGATCTTTTTGATTTGTAACGAGAATACATTTACTAATACCCTTTTTTAAAATTTAAATAACGTTCTAAAACCCGCTCAGAAAAGGCGGTTTCATTTTCGGCAATTACCAGAAACGGAAAATTCAGATTATCCGGATATACTAAAACAGAATTTTGGTTTCCCCGAACATCCTTTAAACGGAAAAAATCAAATCTAAATAGCTTTTTCTCTATATGAAAAGATATTGAATCATTGTTTAAAACAACTGTTCCGCAGCCTACCCTTTTCAGTTTATCATATCTATTATAATCGTCTTCACTCAATA
>CAYLTM010000106.1:10223-10515 GCA_964386495.1 uncultured Leptospirales bacterium | reverse complement strand
CCCGCAAATGATACAGAATTTTCAATATCCTCAAACAATACCGCACTAATTCCATTTGTTATTGCCAGCTCATCAATTTTTAAATTTTCAGGTTTTACAACGTCTACCTTCACTGGAGGCACTTCTGTCGATGCTTTTTCTTCAGAAACACCGGTATCTACCGATAAAACTTTCGCTGAACTCGGAACTTCATAGTTATGATAAAAAACATAATCCTGCTTCTGGAGTGAGTTTTTTATAAAATTCGCGGATCTTCTATTTCGTGAATAGTAGCTTGGTGAAATTCCGGGAG
>CAYLTM010000106.1:9262-10139 GCA_964386495.1 uncultured Leptospirales bacterium | reverse complement strand
CATTAATTATTATTTTATCCGCAAAATGCGTGATAAGAATATATTACAGACGCATTTAAACACAACTGTAATCACCCTAATTTGTTATGCTTATTTATTACTGTCAAGATATTATTTTCATTTAATTCCGCATATTTTTTTATCTTGACCAGTTTTTAGGCGTGATTACTCATAAACTAAATGGTAATGCGGTGAAAGATAGCCTTTTCCGTAATCCCATAAGTAAGCAATTTAAAGGATTTTGGCAAAAATGCTAAAAAAGACAATATATCTGCTATTTATTTCTATCTATCTGGTATTTTCATTTTTAGAAAAATCGAACGCGGATTTCGTTTTCAACAAACCGTATATCACTAATGAAGAATTCAATACCTGCAACAAAATTTATCTATATGCAATCGAAAATGGTATGCACACAAAACCCATAAGTAATGTTATTACATCAATAGGTCTTCAATTTATTGACACTCCCTACAATTCAACGCCGAGCCAGAAAAATGAGAAGAAGCAGATTCTTATTAGAGTATCATCATTCGACTGCGTAACATATCTGGAAACAATGGTCGCGTTATCACGTTGTATAAAAAAACGAACGTATCAGAAAAATGATTTTATTGATGAGCTTATTTTTGTCCGTTATAGAGGCGGCGTGTATGACACCTACCCTTCCATACTGGTATATTTTTCCGATTGGATAAATGACAATCTTGAAAAAGGAACCATTAAAGATGTTACTAAGGAAATCGGCGGCGAACCGGTAAAATTTTCCATCGGCAAAAACAACGGTACAGAACCAAAAGATGAGGAAAAGCAGCAGGTGTATTTTTCATACAGTGCGATTATAAAAAAACAGGAAAGTTTTATTAACAACAGGCTA
>CAYLTM010000106.1:6530-9252 GCA_964386495.1 uncultured Leptospirales bacterium | reverse complement strand
TATATTCCAAAAGATAGAATTGAAGAAATAGAACACAAAATACAGAACGGCGATATAATAGCGATTACATCAAAAGCTGACGGCATGGATATTTCCCATGTTGTATTCGCTCACCGCAAACATGATAAGAAAATTTACGTACTGCACGCGTCTTCGACATCAAAAAGAGTTCTTTTAACCAAAGATACTCTATATGATTACACAAAAACCAAACCGGATCACACCGGCATTATAGTTTTGAGAATTCAGGACGTGAAGTAAAATTATGAATATTGCTATCGTTTCAAACGGACAAAAGAATCACCCTGAAAAGTTTAAGGAAAATATCAAAAATTGCGGATATGTTATAGCTGTTGACGGCGGGATTAAGCAGCTGCGGGAAAACGGTATTTTACCGAACATCGCTATTGGTGATTTCGACTCAGCCGTTGACGATGACATATTTTTTATTAAAAACAATAATATCCCGCAGATTAAGCATCCGACAGACAAAGATAAAACAGATTTTGAAATCGCGGTTGATTACGCGATTGGTTTGAACTGTTCAGAGATAACTGCATTTTCAGCCACCGGATCAAGAATAGATCATTCGCTGGCGAATATGAATCTTTTAATCAAAACTGCTCAAGAGACTTTAATAAACATCAAAGCTCATGAAATGAAAAACACCATTCATTTTGTTCGTGAAAATATACGACTCAAACGTCAATCTGGAATTTTCATATCAATTTTATCAGCCTCAGCGACGGTGATCATAAAAAAAACGATCGGACTCAAATATGAGTTATCGGATCATAAACTTTATTTCGGGTCATCACTTGGAATAAGCAATTACATAGATGCTGATGATGCGGAAATTTATGTAAAGGAAGGTACAGCGATTGTTATAGAATCTGAAGATTGATTAGCCCTCCTGCGACAGTCTACAAAACAAATACTTCTTTCAGAATCCCATAATAATAGTTCAGTTTTTTCATTTCTTCTTCACAGCCGCCGAAATCGGGATGTAGAATTTTTGACAACTGATGAAATCTTTTCTTTACTGATTCCTGTGTCGGATTTTTCAATTTGAAATATTTTAAAGCGTTTTGTAATTCATTTTTTTTCAGAGAATATAAAATTATTCCGGCGGACATTTTCTCAAATAGTTCTCTTTGGGAATAATTGATGTTTTCTTCATTTGTGTAAAAACTCATCAATGGGTCGTAGCTGAGCTTTTCATTATCTAACGAGAAATTGATGTGTTCGATGCAGAATTGTTCTTTTGTTTTTTTACAACAAAACCTGCCTTCTTCAGGAAAATAATAAGAGCAAAACCCCTCACCCGGAATTTTAATCATTCGTAATCTCATAGGATCAATGTGAATATAATAGTTTTCCGTGCCGTATATATACTTCATGGAATAGAGTGTGAAAAACAATGAAAAATGAACCGCGTAAATATCTTCCCTGAGAGCTGGATAATTAAAACGGTTTTCAAGCTCTTTTATTAGAGACGACTCCATAATCGGCGAATCAATTTCACATAGGATATATTTCACATGATCTGGAGAATAATCGATCATCCGCGGTTAAAAAATCGGTGTTTTAAAATCGTTAAAATTTTGAAAAGCTCTGATAAATTCTGAATTTTTACTGTCAGTAAGATATTTCTTTGTTATGATTGTTTTAATTTTTATTGAATTCTTCTCAAGAATATTTTCTAAAGATTTTATATTATTACCATCATTTATTCCAATATCAGGATATTTTTTTTTTAGCATAATTATTTTATTGTAAATAATTAATGATTCGTCATTAAATTTATTTAAAATCATGATAAAGTCATTCATATTTTTTGCGGATTCCAGTTTTTCAGCACATTCATTCTGCAATTCGATAATATTACTCAAATAGGATTCTGCCTTTTTATATTCACCGTTGGAACAGTATATAAATGACAGCATTAGTGGTATTACAGAACAAATTATAATTTTTTTCATTATTTCACTCAATTGATTTATTTCTTAATTGCTCATAAATTGGCGGTAAAAACGCTTCTCCGCCGCCCTAGGCGGTGCTCACAAGTGACACCAAAATATGAACAGATTCATATATTTCTAATAAATACTAAAAAAATTATTTGCAATTATATTACAATAATTTTTTATTCTTTTATGGCACAAATAATAAAAACTGCAAAAGCGAAACTTTTCTGCGGAATATTAACAGAGGATTCTCTGTTGGCAGAAATAATAATTGACACATTAAAACATAAGTTTGGTGATATTGACTGTATAACCGAAAAAATGAATTTTGATCATACTGGTTATTACGATGAAATCGGCGGAAGTCTTTTCAAAATATTGATATCATTTAATAAACTGATTAAAAAAGAAAAAATTGCTGATATAAAACACTGGACTAATAAAATAGAAAAAATATTCTGTCAAAATGAATCTTCCGGTTGATAATCAGACAGGCATTAGAACTAACCGCGGCAGGGAAACTGAAATTTTACGAAGGGTCAATATAGATCCCGGCTATATGACGTTATCCAACGTGTTTCTTGCGAGCTGCAAGGATTATTACCATCGTGTTTATATCGGAAAAAGTATTTTTCTGGAAAATGAGCTCCGATATTGTAATAAAAAATATATTTTCTGGGACTGGACTTATCCCGATTATAAAAAGGAAGAATATCTGGAATTTTTTGTCAAAGTTAGAAAAATTTATCATAAAC
>CAYLTM010000106.1:3876-6520 GCA_964386495.1 uncultured Leptospirales bacterium | reverse complement strand
CAATCATAATTATAAGAGGATATATGAAAACAATACAGGGCAAATTTGACGCGACAGGAATGAAAACAGCGATAGTTGTTTCAAGGTTTAATGAATTTATTACCAGTAAACTTGTCGGCGGAGCTGTAGACTGCTTAGTACGAAATAATGCTGATGAAAACGATATTACAATTGTCTGGGTTCCCGGCGCTTTCGAGATACCACCCGCGGCTGGAATAGCCGCCGCATCGGGTAAATACGACGCTGTTATCTGCCTTGGTGCGGTTATCAGAGGTTCAACCCCGCATTTCGACTATGTAGCCGGTGAAGCGTCCAAAGGAATCGCGCAAATAAGTTTTTCAGCACAAATACCTGTAATATTCGGTGTGATTACAACCGATAATATAGAACAGGCTATCGAACGTGCAGGTACTAAATCAGGAAACAAGGGTTTTGACGCGGCTATGTCGGCTATTGAAATGGCTAATTTATACAAAGAGTTGAAAAAATAATGTCCCAAAGAAGAAAATCACGAATAATCTCATTTCAGGCTCTTTATATGTTTGAAGTCGCGGAATACAATCTAGAAAAAATTATCAGTCTCGACTGGGTTACTGACGAAAAAGATGAAACGATTATTAATTTTTCAAAGGTAATCATCAACGGAACAATAGAACATTTGGAATTAGTAGATTCCATTATTAAAAAATATTCTAAGAACTGGAAATTTAACAGAATTGATGTAATTGATAAGTCAATTCTCAGGGTATCAATATTTTCTCTATTATTCTTAAAAGAAATTCCGGCGGCCGTTACAATTGACGAAGCTATCGAGATTACCAAAATATACGGCGGCAACAACTCCCCTGTGTTTATTAATGGCGTTTTAGATGCCGTCAACAAAAATGAAATCAAAAGAGAGGGATAATTCCGTGCCTCCAATTCTTAAAAACCGGTTAACTATTTCTGATGAGGAAGAACAAAGACGGGATATACCCGACTACAATGATTATCAGGATGAAAGAGATTATAGCTCCGAATTCAGGAAAAATGTACGCTATAATCCCCGGAATTACAGACCAGGAGGCAGAAAAACCCCAATAATAATATCGTTAATAATCTTCGCGATATCAATCGGTACGATTTTAGGAGTCATTTATTATTTTAACACAAACAAGCCGGATTTAATAAAAGACAGTCTGCGTAAATACCTCAATGAAGATGACAAGGATATCTACAGCCGGACTGATAAAAATATGCTGCCGGAAACCGGCACAACTGAAAACGCAAATTTAAAACGCGGAAAGGACAGTTACTACAAAGGGTACTTTACAGACGCTGTATCAGAATTCTATAAAGTCGTTGAATCTGACGCTAACGATTTCGACAAAAGCATCGCCTATACGTACCTGGGTATAATTGAAGACGATAGAAAAAACTACACTAAGGCTATAGAATACTACAGCAAGGCGGAGAAATACAATCCGAAAAACGCCGTCGTTTACCGTAACAAGGCAATCACCTATAAAAACATGAACAATCTGGAAGCGTCGATAGAAAATATTAAGAAAGCGATCGAACTGGCACCGGACAGCGACGATAATCTTGTTTTTCTCGGAAATTTATATTTTTTTCAAAACCGCTACAAAGACGCGATGGAAGAATATAAAAAAGCTCTAAAAATTAAATCTGACAATCCATCGGCATTATATAACATAGCACAGTGCATGCTTAAAACAGGCGACATTATCAGCGGTGAAGAATATCTGAAACAGGCCGCGTCCGCCGATCGAGGCGGTAAAATTTCAGCGATGGCTTATTCTAAACTCGGGACGATGATGCTTGAATACAAAAGATACCCGGACGCGGAAAAATATCTGGGCATAGCAGCTAATCTCAATCCGTCGGACGCTGTAATCCAGTATAATCTTGGTCTGGCATATTATAATCAGAACAAAAAAGATATGGCTCTTGAACAGTTCGCGAAATCTGAAGCGGCTGGAAATCAGAACGCTGAAATGCTTGAAAACATCGGGGATGTTTATTCCGCTCTTAACGAGTACAACCGCAGTATGGCAGTATATAACAAGGCTCTTGAAAATAACAGGAAAAATGTCAGGCTGCTATCAAAAATGGCTGAACTGCTTTATAAAAACGGCGACATCAACGAGGCACTCGCGTATTATGGCCGTATAACCGAACTTGATCCAGCGAGTGAAAACGCCAGAGCGGCCTACGTAAACATGGGAAACATTTATGATGATGCCGGCAGATACCCTGACGCGATAGCCGCGTATGAAAAGTCTCTTGCTATCGATCCTAAAGACGACAATGTATTAATAAACATGGGAATCGTTTATAAACATCAGCAGGATAACATTAGAGCGATTGACGCTTGGAAAAGGGCTATTCAGCTTAATCCGGGAAATCCGAAACCGCATATACTACTGGCAGATATATTGTATACGTCCGGTTATCTTGACGATGCCGCTGAAGAGTACCATAAGATTCTTGAAAAATGGCCGGTAATTCCTGAAGCGAATTTTTCACTCGCGACAATATATTATAAAAAAGGTTTATTCCCCAACGCCGAGAAGTACTATAAAAAGGTTGTCGAAGCCGGAACTAATGATGATTTGATGTGCAAAGCTTTCATCAACCTTGC
>CAYLTM010000106.1:298-3866 GCA_964386495.1 uncultured Leptospirales bacterium | reverse complement strand
CAGTTATCACATCGAAGGATGAAAAAAACGACGAGGCTCTTTCAGGCGCGGTATCGAATATTCAGAAAGCCCTAATGATTAAACCCGGCGATCCAGAAGCGTTATCAACACTGGGAGCGATATATTACAAAAAAGGTTCATACAACCAGTCGATTGAAACTTTTTACCAGGTCATTAAAGCGTCAAATGATGAGAAGCTGTTAGGCAACGCCTATAACAACATCGGAAAATCCCATTTCATGAAAAAGGAATACAAAGAAGCGATACGCGCCTTCTCTCTCGGTATCGAATCTGATCCGACAAACGAAGAACTCAGGATTAATCGAAAATCCGCGGCATCAATGTATGAGGACGCGATCTTGCAATAAAGGAATTTACATTCCCTGGAATAACAAATGAATGATTTCAAAATTTTCAAGTCAAATAAACTTGAAATATTATTATCGAAACTT
The DNA here is from genome assembly GCA_964386495.1 of uncultured Leptospirales bacterium. GTDB lineage: Bacteria > Spirochaetota > UBA4802 > UBA4802 > JAFGJZ01 > CAYLTM01. The sequence continues at coordinate 3,414 of CAYLTM010000106.1, read as the reverse complement.
ACAGAATCCATCTCACATGGCAGATCTTCTTTTTCCCAAAAGGAAAATATACTTTTGCATAGCACCGGCATGAGCAAGTGGCTCTCCCTCAACATTGCTGAAAAAAACGGCATCTGCATGAACCATGAATTCTTCTTTCCCAACACCCTTATTGGAAAGTTACAGTCATTTTCAGATCAGGAAACGGATAAACAATTGATAGATATAAACACTCTTCAATGGATTATTTCTAGAATATTGTCCGACAAATCATTATATGTTAAAAATAAAAACTTCGCCTCTATAATAAATTATATAAACTTACAACAAGACACCGCAAAAGTAAATCCAGATAACGATCTGAAAATATTCCAGTTGTCCGCGAAAATCGCCGATATCTTCGACCAGTATACCATTTACCGTGAAGAAATGATTCGTCAATGGGATACAGGTAAACCAGTTTGCCTTGTATCGGACAAATTTGTTCCGCTCGAGAAAGATCTGCTGTGGCAATACGATTTGTGGAAAATGATATTCAGCAACAATAATTATTTTCATAGAGCTAACCAGAAATCTGATATAATTGATATAATGAAAAATAATAAAAAATTAATCATCAGTCAGTTAAATAGATTATCAATTTTCGGAATATCAACATTACCGTTTTACCATCTTGATATTGTTACAGCGTTGTCGGAAATTATTCCAGTAAAGATGTTTCTATTCAGTCCAACGAAAGAGTTCTGGGAAGACATAGTTTCAGAAAAATTGAAATCGAAAATCGCCGTGAAAAAAAACGACACTTATTATGAAGTCGGTAATGATCTGCTTGCGTCTCTGGGTAAACCCCGGAAAGGATTTGGGAAAATTATTTTATCGGACAAATGGAGCGGCAGGATAGATTCGTCAGAAGAATTCTATGAGGATTATTATTCAAGCGATTCTAAATCACTTCTTTCATGGATACAAAGCGACATCCTTAATTTAACAAATTCATCCGCTAATAAAAACAGTACGAAAATTTCTATTGCCGAAAACGACATGTCCATTACTATACATTCGTGCCACGGACCGATGCGCGAAATGGAAGTCCTTTACGATTATCTCATAAAAATTATTAATGAACATGGAATACAGCCTTCTGAAATACTTGTTATGACTCCCGATATCGAAAAATATTCACCTTATATCAAATCTGTTTTCAATAGTTTCGATAATCCTTCATTAAAGATACCCTTTGCTATATCCGATATTATTCAAAAAAGTACCAGTGAAATATTTGAATATTTTTTAAAAGTGTTATCGATAGCTAAAGGAAGATTTTATTATTCTGAAATTATTGATCTTCTCGAATGCGGCAGCATAAGCGGAAAATTTAACATCAGTGAAGAAGATCGATTGGTAATCGCTGATATAATATATTCATCAGGTGTTCGATGGGGTAAAAACTCCGAAGACAGAGAAGCTATCACAAAAATTCCATTTAATGAAAATTCATGGGAATTCGGTATCGATAGAATTCTGCTTAGTTACGCACAGGAATCCTGCGACAGGTATATTTACTCTGACACCATTGCCTTTAACCAGTTAAGTACTGAAGCATACTGTAGTTTCGGCAGATTTCTTGACCTTTTCAAAATTGTTTCAGATTTTTCAAATGATATAAAGTGCTCTAGGACAATTTCAGCATGGACAGAAATTATTAATTCAGTTATGGACAATCTTTTTCTTTCAGACAGCGGAAATTTTGAAGATATTCAATCGGTTAAAAATCTTTTACATGACATCAATAATGAAAGAAATAAAATTGATAATCGCGAAATAAGCTACAATGTGATTGAATATTATATTGAAAAATATCTCACTGAAACTAGAAATTCCTACGGCTTCCTCACAGGTAAAACTACCTTTTGTGAAATCCTTCCCATGAGAAATATTCCATTCAAGGTTATCGCTCTTCTCGGTATGAATAATGGTGATTTCCCTCGTGTTCAAAAATCTCCAGGGTTCAGCCTGATTGGGAAGCATCCAATTGTCGGAGACAGATCCGTTAAGGATGATGACAGATATATTTTTCTTGAATCTCTGCTATCCGCGAGACAATTTTTGTACATAAGTTATATCGGGAAAAAAGTTAAGGACAACTCGGAGCTGGCTCCAGCTGTTCCTGTAAAAGAGTTGATGAACTACATCAGCAAGGGTTTCACACCGGAAAATTCTTCGACAGACGGTATCATGGACATTGTTTTTTATGAACATAAAATCAATTCCTATGAAACTATTTATCTAACCAGTGAAAAGTATTTCACATACTCGCGAATTAACCTTTTATGTGCACAAAAGGCTTATGAAAACTCAACACAAGAAAAACTATTTTTCAGTAAAAATTTCTCCATTCCGGTAAAAACAAATAAAGTAAATATAACACTTAACGATCTAAAAAAATTTTTTCACAATCCGTCAAAATTCATAATGACAAACCTTTTAAATATTAACTATTACAATAATGATTATTCCCTCGTTGAAGATGAATTTTTCGATTTGGATTTTTCAATTAAATGCAGTATAATCGATAAGCTAACAGCGGCTTTCATACAAAATGATGATATGAAAAGTATGAAAAATATTAAAAATATTTTCAAGCTTAAAGGTAAACTGCCCCCATTGAAATATGGCGAATATAAATATGATAAACTTGAAAATTTAATAATCCCTTTACTTGAAAAAGTGAAAACGAAAATTGATTTATCAAAAATATCAAATTTTCATTTAAAAACAGATTATGAGATTAACGGAATTATCACTTCTGTATCCGGCAGTATTTCAGGAATTTCTGAAAATGGTATATTTCTAATTCGAGACTCCATTTGGGACAAAGACTTCATCGACATGTGGCTTGATCATCTGTTTCTTTGTATTTCAGATATTGACGACACCAAAAAGCAAACATGGTTTTTTTCAACGACTACAAGTATGCGGTTTAATAAAATTGATGCTGATGCTGCCGGTGTTTACCTGAAAGATATTATTAAAATTTACATTAAAGGTTTTAATTCTCCTGTTAGATTTTTTTTCAAGTCTGGAAAAGAATATATAGAAAAACTTAAAAATTCTTCATCGGAAAAAGCTTTAAACAG
>CAYLTM010000106.1:0-284 GCA_964386495.1 uncultured Leptospirales bacterium | reverse complement strand
CATATTTTACAAATTCATTTAATGGAAGAAAATGCGAATTTAACGATCTATACGTTAACCGCATTTACAAATATTATTCGACATCAGAAATTCTTGACGATGAATTTATTTCACTTTCAGAGATTATCTGGAAACCTATACTGGACAACCTGACGGAAATTAAACATGATTAATCCTAAAAATTTTGATCTGCTGAATGAAACTCTTGAAGGTGCTAATCTTATCGAAGCAAGTGCCGGTACCGGAAAAACCTATTCTATAGAAGGTATCTTTTTACGTCTTCT
>CAYLTM010000105.1:2564-13872 GCA_964386495.1 uncultured Leptospirales bacterium | reverse complement strand
CGGTCGGGGAGTATGGATTCTTCCGCTCGAATAACAATTGAATTATAATAAAGGTAATTATGGGAAATCGCAGAATAAAATTCCGGCTGACAATTGGATTCAAAATGATATCGATAGTATCTCTGATACTGGCTTTATCACTAATCGGAATGACAATTTTAGCCACATACTTTTTTAGATCGGATAATGAGGTTCGTGTAAAGGAAATTACCCTTGACAGGGCGGAATTAATTTCCATGAAAGTTAAATCTGACTTTAACTCCCTTATCGAAAAATCTAAAATGATCGCCGCTTCACTTTCTAAAACCGATTATAATAATTCTACAAAACCTGTAGTTATTGAAAATATCAAAAAAAATAACAAAAAATCTGATGTGAAAAATAGTAAGAAAAAGAGCGACGCTCCAGAGGAAACATCTTCTGACAAAAATAAAAAAATTGCGGATTCCTTTTTTGCTGTTGAATCAGACATAATTTTTATTGGAATTGTGGAGAAAGCGTCCGACGATTCCTTGAAAATTATTAAAAATATTGAAAATACTGATTTCATCATTAAGAACTCTATTGGAAATATTAATTATAATGATATAATTCAGGCTGAAAAAGAAAATTATAAAAAGAATTTCGACACGGAATTTACAGTTCATAACGCTTCTGTATTTTTCGATATTCCAGTTATTGTTATTCGTGCTCCTTTTGTTATGGTGGATGATATTACTGCGTCATCTATACTGGTCATCTATTTATCAATGAATAGATTCCAGGAGGCTGTAAAGTCGCCGTCAATTTATAAAAGCTTTATTGTAAATGGCGATGGTGATCTTATAGCTCATTATGATTCCTCTCTTGTGAAGGCTAAAGCCAATTTTCTAAAATTGCCCATTGTAACCATGATGCTGAAAAGTTCGGTTGATAATGGGCAGACACGTTATCAAAGTGAAAATGGCGATTTTTATTTAGGGTCGTTTAAAAAGACGGGTTTTTCTGATGTGGGTGTTGTCACTATTGCGGACGAGGCTAAAGCATACGCGGCTGTGTACGCGGTGCAGAGAAGAAATATTCTCATCACTGTTATTATATTGAATTTAGCGATCCTTGTAATATTTTTCTTCGGAAAATCCTTAACTAAACCTATTTCAAAACTTGTTGAAGCCTCTAAACAGATTAAAGAAGGTAAATTTGAAATAGATCTGAAACCTTCGTCGAACGATGAGATAGGCGAGCTTACGAAGTCGTTTGTTGAAATGGGACAGGGACTCGCTGAACGTGAAAAATTAAAAGAAACTTTTGGAAAGTTTGTTAACAAGGAAATTGCCGAACAGGTTATAAAGGGTACTATTAAGCTAGGCGGTGAAAGAAAATACGCGGCGGTATTTTTTTCCGATATACGTTCCTTTACTGAGATTTCAGAAAAACTTGAACCGGAAGAGGTTGTGGAATTTTTAAACCAGTATATGACCCGTATGGTGAATTGCGTCAACATTACCAAAGGTGTTGTTGATAAATATATTGGTGATGCTATCATGGCTGTATGGGGTGCTCCAATTTCACATGGCAACGATGTTGAAAACGCCGTTAACGGTGCTTTGATGATGAGAAAGGAATTGATAATTTTCAACAAAGGCCGCGGCGGTGATAAAAGACCAGTTATAAAAATCGGCTGCGGAATAAATTGCGGACCTTTACTTGCTGGGCAGATAGGTTCTGATGAAAGAATGGAGTATACTGTTATAGGAGACACCGTTAATTTAGCTTCACGTATTGAATCGCTCAATAAACCTTTTGGTACTGATGTTCTGATTTCTGAAGAGGCTTATCAGAAAACCAAAGGTATTTTCGTTGTTGAACCTATGCAGAAAATTACTGTAAAGGGGAAATCTGAACCACAGCAGATCTATGCTGTAATAGCCAGAAAGGACGATCCCGATGCTCCGAAAAGTCTTGATGAAGTCAGAAAAATGCTCGGCATCACGGTTACGGGGAAACCAAGTGCTCCTGTTGAGGATGAGGTTAAATACAAACTGGTTGATGAGAAAAAATCGGCTCCTGTTGAAGCTAAGGCTGCTCCAGAAAATGTTGAACCAGCACCGGTTGTTAGGAAAAGAGTTGTAAAACAAGCTGTCGATGAATCCGTATCTGAAAAACCGAAAATAACTATTAAGAAGAAGTAATGTAGCATATATGAACACAACTGTAAAAAACATAGTAGTTCCTTTTCTGAATATCCTGTTCATAGGTATAGGATCGTTAATGCTATATAAGGATTTCACATATAAAATTCAGCAGAGTAACACCATTCAAATAGGAACTATTACATTTAAAAAAAAGGTTGCTGAGAGAAAGTATTCCGAACAGGTTATCTGGGAAGGACTTCCGCAGAATGCTCCATTATTTAATTTCGATTCTATAAGAACTGATAAAGGATCCTCCGCTGTAATCAATCTTGGTGACGGTACGCAAATTGATCTTGATGAAGAAACCATGATTGTTTTGAACTCCAGTGCCGGCGGAATGAACATCAATTTTGAAAAGGGTGCGATATCCGCTAAAAGAGCTGAAGGTTCAAGTGAGAACGCTGTTAATATTTCCGCTGGCGGTTCGACTGTTCAAATCGATAAGGGTGATGTCAATCTTGCTAAGGCTGAAAATTCTGAAAATGTGAGTCTCAATGTTTCTGAAGGAAATGTGACTTTGAAAAGCGGCGACAAGGTACAATCGCTGAATAATGAGTCGTCGGCTGTATTGTCTAAAGAAGGTGCTGAAATAAAAAGAATTAATATCTCTCCTGTAATTCCGGAGCAAAGTAAATATATCGTGTCAACAGCGTCGTCTGAAAGAGTTGATTTTTCCTGGCAACAGGATAACGCGGGTGAGGTAACTTTGCAGGTGGCTACAGATAGTTCGTTTAAAAATATTGTAGTCAATGATTCTGTAAAGGGAACATCAGCATCATCATCCTTTTCAGATGGAAGTTATTATTGGCGTGTAGTCTCCGGTACAGACAAAAGTCCTATCAGGCGATTCACAATTGTCGGTGAAACCGCGGCTATACCGATTGCTCCAAAGGGAACTTCATACACATACAGAAATTCTAATCCGATGATTAATTTTAAGTGGAAACCTTCATCAGCTGCGTCGTCCTATCTCCTTCAGATATCGGATAAGCCGGACATGAGTAATATTACGCTGGAACTGAGTGCGTCAGGAAATTCCATATCAACGGACAACCTTGAAGCGGGGTTGTATTATTGGCGTGTAATAAACAATTATGGTTTCGCGTCGAAAAACAGCAAGGTTGCCAGTGATGTAAATTCATTTGAAATAACCAAAAAAACCGAAGTCTCAAGAGTTGAGTTGATTTATCCGTCAAGAAAGATGTCTTTTTCAAGTATGTCATCGAATGTAACATTTAACTGGTCACCTAATTCCGATTCAAAGGAATATATAATAACTGTTACACAGACTTCTCCTTCAAAAAAGACAATATTCAATGAGACTGTTTACAATAATTATTTCAAATCTGACGAAGCTTTTCCTGAAGGAAAGTTTTCCTGGTCGGTAGTCGCGGTCGCGGCGGACGGTACGAACTCGCCTGTTTCTGAAAAATATGATTTTTCTGTATCGTCGCCGCAGAAAATTTCCACGACAGAACCTTCGGACAACGTGAAAATTTCCCCGTCGGATGCTTTATCATTTGTCTGGAATGATCCGAACGGCGGGGGTAAATATTATTTTGAATTAGCCAGTGATCCGGATTTTGCTAACGTAATAATCAACCAGAAAGTCAGCGGAACCTATACAATCGTGAAAAAACTGAACGAAGGAAAATACTATTGGAGAGTCTATCTTATTGACAGTAATGAAAACAGGCTTATCGGCAGCAATGTTTCAAGTTTTTCTATAGAGTCTTCATTAGTGGCTCCTGTACTACTTTCTCCTATTAACAATGATAAATTGGAAATGAAGGATAAAATAATATTTACATGGCAGAAGGTTAGCAATGCCAATATCTACAAATTTTCATTATATAGTTCAACCGGTAAATCAAAACTGATATATTCTACAGAGACATCGGATACAAAATTTGTTTTTGATGATTCTTCATTGATGAAAAGCGGTAATTATTTTTGGGAAATTGAAGCTCTGAAATCCGAAAGCGGAAGTACAATTTCAAAGAGTGCACCTTCCCGTGAATATTTTAATGTCGTGAAAAAAGAAGTGCTGCCGAGTCCTGTTATAACTTCACCACCTGTAATAATTTTGGAATAAATGATGAGAAATAATATAACAGCTCTTAAAATCGCAATACGTCTGCAAACTGCAAATCCATTGTACGTTTTCAAGAAAATTAATATTTTTAAAGTGATTATTGTTTTCATAATGAGTATAATTTCATTGAATACTTTATATGCTCAACCCGCAGAAAAAAACCAACCCGACGCGCCTAAACCTAAACCGCGTATTACCTGGGAAAGTGTTCAAGGAGCTGGAGGGTATCTTGTAGAATTAAGAAAGGATAATGTTGTTATTCTCAGTGAAATTACAAAGAAAACTTTTTATGAGATTGATGTTAATGTTGTTTCTCTTGAACCTGGTGATTATAAACTTAGGATTAGTTCTCTTGATAAAAATAATGAAATCGCGAGTGACTCGCCTTGGTTAAACGTCGAAGTGAAAAGAGCCAGAGAAGTCGCCCCGCCGGTTATTCCTAAACAATATTTTGTCGGTTTAGGTTTGCCGGTGAATTTTGTATTTGGCTCATGGGACAGCATATTAAGTGCGTCTCTTTTTCAGGGTATAAATCTATATGGGTCATATTACACGCCTATTCAATTTTTAGGAGCAGCTTGTCAGATTGATGTTCTTTATTTCGGAAGTAAGTCAACAGCTAACAAGGTTAATAGTAGGCTTCTTTTATCGTCTCTTGATGTTGGTGCTTTTTATCATAATAATTTTAATCTTCCAGTTGAGTTTATTGCTGGTTTGAATCTTGGACTTGTTTTATCCTCGATTACAATTGATGACAATGGGAAAACCACAAATCTAAAGACAATTGATCCGGCTATTATGCCGGAAATCAGCGTCCGCTACACATATGAATACTTCTTTATTGAACCTGTAATCAGCATGAAAAATATTTTTTATTACGAAAAGACTTTTACGAGTTTTCGTGCTGTTATTCGGGCAGGAGCCGCGTTTTAATTGAAAAATATTACTGTTGTCGGCAAAAAATTCCGATAATAGTAATATGGAGTATGATGCAAAAAAAATAATAATATTGCCGGATTTGATGAATGACAATACGGCATTTGAAAATATTATTAATATTGAAGCGGGTCTTTATCTAAATCGTATCTGCTCCATTGATCTATCCATGATAACGTTTGTTGAACCATATTCTATAATAAATTTGTTGTTGATCGGAAGAAAATTTCTTAAGAAAACGGGGAGTCGTATTTGTCTGAAAAATGTTCCAGCACATATTCAGCAGTATCTGGAAAGAGCAGGGTTTTACCGATTCAATATATTTACTACTGATAACACCAACGCGGGAATGACATCGCTTAAAAAGAGTCTCAACAGTAAACGGCTTGTTGATATAACAGAGATACCGGGAAGAGAACGGGAATGTGTTGATGTAATAAATCGTGTGATTAAAGGTTTCAGAGAAAGAGCGTTGACTGTGATAAAGAATAAAAATACCGCGGAAAACATCGATCACTATATAACAGTTATATCTGAAGCCTCCCAGAATATTTTCGAGCACAGCATGGACAGCGGTTTTTTATTTGTTCAGACCTATACGAGAAAACAGCATGACTCGATTCAGTTGGTTATTTCAGATTCGGGTATAGGTATCGATTCAAGTTTTTCGGAAGAGATGAAGGTTAAATACGGAAGAGGTGCGGTTTTATTAGGCAATGTTTTGAAGCAGCCCATTTCCAGCAAAAGACGATGCGGGTATGGTTATCCGCTCTGGCTGTTCATATTTAATGACAGCGTTTGATGGTAATAAGGAAAAGTTTTCTGTAGCGAAGGATAATCTTGCATTTTTCGACGGAACTCAGATTTCCATAACAATATAGGTAATTATGCAGTTAAAAATATTCGACATCGTAAATAAAAGATTAAAAAATGAAAGTCACGATCTTTTAGCAAGGAAAACCGGAAGAGACACTTTTAAAAAAGTTTCAACTAGATTAGGCGATATAGAAAAAGGCGAAGTTGTTGAACTTGATTTTGCGGATATTCGTGTAATGGATCCTTCCTTCATTGACGAATTTTTGATTAATTTAATCGAAGAATCTTTACCCGAAAAAAACGATTATTATATAAAGCTGCTTAATCTGTTGAAAATTTCTGAAATTAATATATCAAATGTTTTTAAATCGTATTATAATCATACTGGAAAAAAAATCGCTGTAGCTTTAGATTCTATTTCGTTTGAGAATAAATATTATATAGGTCCATTGACAGAAATTGAGAATGAGATTGTTAACTATATGAGAATTAACAGATCGGTTAAGATTGAACAGATTGCGGAAAATATTTCCCAAAATACCGGCACTGTTGAAAAACTTCTTGAAAATCTATTTATCTGTAGATTAATTAGGAAAATTGATAAAAGTTCTGGAATATATTATTTGGTGTAGGCGGATTATGAAGCAGTTACACATTAGAGAAAAAAAAGAAGTTGATGAGTCGCTATTTGGACTACTTTCACCATATAAGCAGTTTAATACCTATATTAGAGTGTTCATTAACGATGCAGAAAAAAAAATTAAACTTCAGCTGACTAACAACCCGTCAAATTGGCAATTCGTTGAAGAAGGCAGTCTGGATAATTATCGGCTGCTGAAAAGGGTTGAACTGGGGATACAAAAAATTTCAGTAAAATTTCTATATCCTGAAAATATCGTAGCTCATCTAGGTCCGACATTTGGTCTTAAAATACCTGACAGTAAAATACATATCGAAAATCATCTTTTAGATGAGGAAAAAAAATATTTCAGCATAACAATACATATTAAGTATTTGGCTCATCTGAATACTGTTATAAAAAAAATTATAAATTATTCTCCGCAGAAAAAATATGAAATACTGGAAAAATACTATTCCGGTAAAGTATGAAAGGACGCAAATATGGCAGATAATAAGAACGATCAAAATGTTCAAATGAAGAAGATGACCAATGCTTTAAAGTATACAAATGGTGATGCTGAAAAGGCGAAAGCACTTCTTGCCGGTCAGTATAAGGATATAAAAGTACTAAAAGGAAAACTGGCTGCCGTTGATGCGGAGTTGTATTCTGTCTTTCTCATATTCTACAGTGTTGTTGACAGTATGATGAAGAATGTTTCTTTAATAATCTTTACGGGTAAATCCGTATATGACGGTTTTGAAGCAAGTGATTTATGGCGTACATTTTATGCGTATCTTAAAAAAGCCGCGAACTCTTCGCAAGTAAAAGAATCAACCGATCTGAAAAAACATATAATAAATTCATCTGAAGGTTATGATTTATTTACCTATATAAATGATAATGATATAATTTCTACACAGGATATTCTGAACGACATTGCAAAAAAATTTTTCAATATGGCAAACATTGAAATTTCTGTCGGTATAGAAGACGTATCTTCTATGGAAATGGAAGAGTTAGGAATAAAAATAAAAAGTATCGCGGGTGATTCTGAAAACTCTTCGGAGGAGTCTTCTGATAAATCGGAAATTGAACAAGAAGCGGATCATTTTGTAGAGGGGGCATTGGTTATCTCGCCAGTCAGGGGTAAATTTGTAGGAGACCTCAAAATTGATGATTTAATAAATATAGCTCTGGTTAATAAAGATCCAATATCCTTGAAAGTAGCTGCCGCGTTGAATGCTGTTTCTGATGAAAATGTTTTTCTGCCGATTAAAGGGCGTATTCGAAAAATTCAACCGTTGGATAAAGGTTTTCTGATATACTGTCTGATTGCAAAAAGGGTCATGGCGAAAATTGTTGAAGAGGAAAATGTTAAGGCTGAGATGTATTCTGTGAATGTGAAAAGATTAACTGTAGAGGACATGGTTCCCGTTCAAAAAAACGTTTATCTGTTTACAGGAATAGCTATCGGAATACTACTGATAATTTTTATAATTTTGTATGCGATTGTCATTTAGAGTATTAGCATTTATAATTCTTTTGTGCAGCTCAACCACGCTGTATGCTCAAATGGCTGGATGGATAACACATACCGATAAAGACGGTAACAGATATTTTGCCGACGGTAACGGGAAAATTTATACCAGACAAATTCCAGAATTTCTTTATAAGACAGTCAGTAGAGACGGTGTTGATTATTATCTTGAGCAAAGCAGTTCACTCATTAACAGGGGCTATAAAGTCGAGGGTCTTATTCTTCTAAAGAGTCTGAAACTTTTATCAACAAAGGATCCCGCAGTCTATACATACGGCATCAAAGCCGCTTCCGGCATAAATAAAATGATGACCAGAGAGGGGAGCCGTTTTCCTGAGATTAATGATGCCGCGTCATTGGTAATTATTAAAATTGATGATAATATAATTATCTATAATGACAGGATAAATTATTCCATTAAGATTAATGGAACTATAGATATAATAGACCGGAAGATTTACGCGGAAAATATTTCCGAAAAAAAATATTTGAGAGATGGTCTTTTATTTGGAATAAAAAATATTAACAGCAGTAAATCGAAACATGATATTATGGTACTTGTGAATTCAGAAATTTTCGCATATAAGCATAAAGATGTTCTTTCATACATAAAGGAAGTTCAAAAAAAAGAACACGGTAATCCATATACGAAAATAGATATTTTAAAAAATGATTATGTTATCGAAAGTATAATTTCAGAATCCCGTGAAAACTATTCGGTGAAGGGTATCGAAATGATCGCGGTGAAAAATAATAAAGGTTTCATCGTACGCGTAATTACCGGTTTCGATGATTACACTAGCAATGAAGAAATTATCAAAAATATAATTAACAGTATAACGTATTAATAAGGATGTCGATTTATACATCCTGTAAAATCGACTGCCTGAATTATGTTGTCGGTTATGGTAAGTACACCATAGCTGTTTCGTCGCAGTTATCTTTGTGGTGACACTTTATGCAGTCTTTCCATATTTTTTCCGGTAAGGTTTCCTTATCAACGACCTTGAATCCATGTTTTGAGAAAAAATCCGGCACTACGGTCAATGTGAAAATTTTTGTTGAAGGGTTCTCGTCTAATAATTCTTTCAGAAGAAATCTCATCATTTGTGAACCGATTCCTTTTTCAGTAAATTCTTTTTTTACAGCAAGCGATCGAATCTCTTTAAGATTCTTTGAATATTCATGATATGAAACACAGCCAATTGCTGAACCGGCATCATCCAAAGATACTGTGAAATAATTGATGTTGTCCGATATTTCCTGTAGGCTTCTTTCAAGAATAATACCTGAATCATAGTAGGGTTTTAAAACAGTGAATATTTTTTCTGCATCTGAAAGTAACGCTCTTTTAATGGTCATTGTTGTCTCTTAATAATTACCGCGCTTTTAAACCAAAGGTTGTCGGTGTAATTATTTATTTTCTGTAATGATAATTTCGCGTCGTCACCTGTTTTAAACGGACCGGAATAAATTCTGTACATCTCTTCCGATTTTGATATTATTATTGTGTGACCTTTTTTGCTGAGATAATTTGCAATATCCTTTGACTGTCTTGCTGTATATTTATCGCCAATTCTTATTACAAACGGATAATCATTTTTTGGATATAGAAATTTTGCCTGTGTTGACTCAGCCGACTCGGGATTTACAGCGTCCTTAATATCCGCAGCTTCCTTAAGTTGACTCGCGTTAATATTCTGGTTAATTTCAGTTAATTCAGATTTTACGGCAGGAGACGCTTCTAATCTTGTTGATGTTGATTCGCTAATCATGTTGCTGATCGTTGCTCCAGCGTTTGAAAGAGCTTCCTTCGTTTGAGAATCAACTATTTCCTTTTTTTCACCGCCTGCGAATTTTATGCCAACGACTAAACCAATAGTGAATGAAATAATACACAGGGCTGTAATAAATGTCATCAGTCTGTTGGCTTTTTTCTGTCTTTTCGCGCTTTCGTTCTGCTGGAAATTTGCCATCCGTGAAAAATATTCAGGATCGTGGGGCGAATACTGCAGCGGTGAACTGTGAGATTGAGTTGTGTTACTGTAATAATCTATATTTTGCATGTCAGGCAACCTCTATTGTTGGTAATTTTATTTGGAATCTTAATGGAAAATTCAGAAATCCTTTTCTGAAGTGTCTCCGTTTTATCTTCCTTATGATTAGTTTCTTATAATTACGGCCGTTAATAAAAATACCTTTACTATTAATATTTTCGGTCAATTTTGTGCTAAAAAAAAGAAATTTTTCTTCATTTATAAAACAAAGTTAATTATTAATGGCATATGATATAGATAAGTTCCAGGAAGGATTGATAATGCTGAACACAAAACATCGCGTATTAAACATTAAATTGTTACTGATAATCTCTTTTTTCATATATTGCTGTATAATATTTATGTATTTATCATTTGAAAGTGCTAAGATGATAGCTGATGTCGATATCGCGAAATATTTTTCTCCGGACAGGATTGCGAAAGGAAAGCTTTTTGCAAACGAAAGAATAATGATATATATCACCGATCGATTAATCTATCTTGTACTGTTGTTGTTGTCCGCAAGAATATTTATTGTCCTGAAATTTTATGAAAAAATATTGATTATCTCTCGGAGGATTTTTATATTCGCGGATTATTTATATAGCTTCATAATATTAACATTGGTATCGGTGATTATGCTGCCGGTGAAATTATATTCCTATAAACATTTACTGAAAAACAATATAATACACACAACCCTCAAATTATTTATTTATGACTACGCTGTACAGTCGTTGATTCTTGTATTTACTATATCACTTGTTTTGTCGGTAAGTATATTTGTTTATAAAAAATCAAAAAATATGTTTCCTCTAATTATGACTTTTCTAGTCACGCTATATGTGTTTATCGGTATATGGCTCTCGCCAATGATAATTACACCATTGTTTAATGATTTCAAGCCCTTAAATGATAGTCCGCTGAAAAATGAAATTATAGAAATATCAAACAAAGCCGGTGTAGATATTAAGAATATTTATGTTATGGACGCGTCCAAAAGAACATATAGTGCTAACGCGTATATTTTCGGGCTATTTAACACAAAAGAAATGGTTCTTTATGATAATCTGCTTCGGGATTATAGCAATG
>CAYLTM010000105.1:746-2554 GCA_964386495.1 uncultured Leptospirales bacterium | reverse complement strand
TGAAATCAAGTATATAATATGTCATGAAATAAATCATTATGTTGAAAATGACGTAGTTAAGGGTATTCTATTATATCCGCAGTCGAATGTTCTTATATTGTTCATACTATTTAGTTTGTTGATGAAGATTTATAAAGATAGTGATCAGCCCGCGTTGAAACTTCCTGTAATACTCGCTGTCTATTTGATGTTGAACATCTTAATTATGCAGCCAGCGGCCTATGCGGTATCAAGACGTATGGAGCGGGATTCTGATTACATGGCTTTGAAAATCACAGGAAATCCGTCTGCGATGATTTCCACTCAGGTTAAACTCGGGACATTGCATTCTTTAAAGGATTATGATCCTTCAGCATGGTACAGGTTTTTCTTTTCTTCACATCCCTCGACTAAGGAACGAATCGGAATGGCGGAGTCTTTTAAAAAATCTGACAGTAAATAGATCACTCAATTTCATTGCCGTCTTTATCGATTAATACCTCCACGACGGGCTCATAGACTTCCTCGTCTTCATTGACTATACTCGATTGAAAATCGACCGCGAGTTTTGAAGCTGTTATTGAAACAGATTTTACCTTTGATTCGATGTCTGAATAATTGATATTATTTTCATCAAGCAGTATTTTCATACGTTTAATAGTAATCATTAAATCCTTAATTTTTGTGTTTTTTTTATTGATGATCTTTTTAATCTGTTCGCTTAATAATTTAATAGTTTTGTTTTTGTTTTCTATTTTATCTTTTTGCTTATTAAAAGCGGTAAGATAATTCTCGTTTATTGTTCCGACTTTTAAGTAAGCGAAAATTTTTTCATTATCTTTTTTGCCGGATTGTATGGTTTTTAACGTTTTTTCTATTTCATCAGAAAAAAGAAAATCCTCAGGTGTTGTTTGAACCCATTTAATCCCATTAATTTCGTTGAACGTTTCATTCTTTTTTTCTTCTTTTTTTTTCATATAATCCTGTCTGCTATATAATCTAATCAATAATTATGGTCACTTAATTATCGGCATATTTTGAAAAAATAATCGGTCGAGAATTTTCTTTCGTTTATAAAAGTCTAACAATACGGGGTCAGTCCAATTTAATTATAAGCAAACTAGCAATTATTAGTAATGTTCATAAATTGGTGGTAATGATAAGCTAACCGCCGCCTGAGGCGGCGGAGTAGCGTTTCAACTAACAATTAATGAGTCTAGCAATTATTAGTAATGTTCATAAATTGGTGGTAATGACAAGCTAACCGCCGCCTGAGGCGGTGGAGTAGAATTTCAACTAACAATTAATGAGTCTAGCAATTACTAGTAATGTTCATAAATTGGTGGTAATGACAAGCTAACCGCCGCCTGTGGCGGCGGAGTAGCGTTTCTACCACCAATTTATGAGTAATAATTATTTAATGAATTATTGTTCAATTGTTGTTGACTTATATTTAGAGATTGAGCAAAAAGAGAATCAAACGCATGAGATGTAATGGTAATTTTATGTAATGAAATTTTTATGAGGTGATTAAAATGAATATGAAAGAGAATTACACCGCGCAGGAGTTGTTGTCCATTCGAGGGAGTTTGAATTACCTGTTATTTTTATTTTTAACAGGGTTATCCGCAGTTGTTTTGCAGTTGTTTTCCGGTATCGATCCGAAGAATGCGTTTGTATCTCTAACAGCGACTTTAATATTCGTTTCTTTCGGGATGTATATATATTTTCAAAGAAAACTGCGTAAAGATCCAAATATCGCTTGTTGGCTTGTTGCTTTCTTTACAATTTTAATACCGATTATTACTAAATATAATTACGCTAAAACC
>CAYLTM010000105.1:427-692 GCA_964386495.1 uncultured Leptospirales bacterium | reverse complement strand
GTGTGCTCGTTAAGGATGGTCTGCTTCTTACAAGAGAGGTTATGTTTTTTATGCTGGGCTGTATACTCTCATACGCGGCTTACAGAAATATATCGGTAATTACTAAATATGACGAGGAAACTATTATACAGAATGATATTATAGAAAACCAGAAAAATGAAATCCAGGTATATGCGGATCATCTTGAAGAAAAAGTTAAAGATCGTACAATTGAACTTCAGGCGGCAATGGAAGAACTCGAAGCGTCAAACGACCAGCTGATTGA
>CAYLTM010000105.1:0-396 GCA_964386495.1 uncultured Leptospirales bacterium | reverse complement strand
CGCGAGAGACGCACTTTGGGGAGAAATGCAGTTAGCGAAAAAAATACAGTCTGTACTACTTCCGGTTTCTCCGCACATGAAGGGTTATGAGATTAAAGCGAGTCAGATTACGGCGGATGAAGTCGGGGGTGATTATTACGATTTGATTCAGGTCGGCGGTAAGGACTGGCTGGTTATCGGCGACGTTTCCGGGCACGGGGTTCCGGCGGGACTGATTATGATGATGGTGCAGACAGCGATCCATTCTGTTCTAAAAAGTAATCCTTCAATGCCGACCTATGAACTTCTGGCGATTGTTAATTTTGCTCTAACCGAGAATATCAAGCGGCTTGGTGAATCAAAATATATGACAATAACGGTTATGGCGCAAGTTGAAGATGGTCTGTTTAATTTTGC
>CAYLTM010000104.1:7226-14078 GCA_964386495.1 uncultured Leptospirales bacterium | reverse complement strand
GGATATTTCCAATTCACAGAAGCAAATCCCATCAGCACATTTGAAACCATTATTAATGGATATTATAAATCTTTTCCGCTTGTTGAACATTCAGAACGGCTTTTAAAATTATTTAATAGAAACAATTTAAAACAAATTCATATTTTTACTGATTCGAAAAACCATAATAAGAACACAAATAGTTTTTATTCGTTGTTTTTACAAATGCTAAACATTGAACAGAGTGAAAATAACAACTATAAAAATTTTTTAGCAGAAATAGAGCATGAGTATTCATCTGTTATAGATAAAATAAAAAAAGATATTTCAATAAATTTTAAAGATTATGAAAAGGTTCTGAAAGAATACTGGGGAAAGGATCATGTTTTTAGAGATTTTACCGAGGATGAGGAAAATCCATCCGACTTCCCTGACAACAATTATAAAATTTCTGGAAAAAAGAACTCTTACACACAAGCGGATATAATACATTATGCTTTACGAGCTTTTCACTCCCCCTATGCTTATGAAAAAAAAGATATAGATACTTTTGTTGTTGCCGCTACTGGTAAAGGGAAATCTATGCTCTACCAGATACCAGCTATTATGCTTTCATCTGAAGAAAATCCATCACTTGTTATTATTATCTCTCCGCTACTGGCTTTGATGAATGATCAAATAAATTCACTTAATAAAAATGGTGTAACTACTGCCACAACATTGAATTCACAAATCGATATTGGACGGTATAATCTTATTACCTGTTTAATTAAGGAACAGCTATATAATATTATTTTTGTGGCACCTGAAACATTTTCATCAAAAAGATTTCAAGAAATTTTAAAATTCCGCGATCCTTCATTGATGATTATCGATGAAGCTCATTGTATATCTCAGTGGGGACACGACTTTAGAATAGAATACAAAAAACTTTCTCCGGTAATAAACAATCTATATGGGAACAGATCATTTCCTTTGTTTGCATTAACTGCTACTGCAAAAAATTCGCAAAAAAAAGAAAAATCTGTTGTTGAAGATATTATTCGTTGTTTAAAATTGAACATTGACAGCAATAAAGTCATCCGTTCATCAACTATTCGGAAAAATCTTTTTTATGGTACGATATTTCTGGAGAGTGGAAAATACGATAAAATAAAAAAAATTATTTATGAGAAAGCTGATGAAATCTGTAATATTATAAAGAATCCTAATAAATATATTGATAATCTCCAAATTCAGAATGAAAATATTGATGATATAAAAAGTCAATTTAAGCACCCGAAAACTCTCGTATACTGTAGAACAAGAAAAGAAACAGAAAGCTTGGCGGAATATCTTACCAACAACAATAATATTACTGCAGATTACTACCATGCCGGACTAAATAAAAATGATAAAAAAGGTATTGAAAATAAATTTAAAGAAGGTAAAATAAAAGTAATTTGTTCGACAATTGCATTTGGTATGGGAGTTGATATTCCAGACATACGTTTGGTTATACATTACACAATGTCATCATCTATAGAAAACTATTATCAGGAAGCAGGTCGTGCCGGAAGGGATGGAAATCCTTCGTTGTGTTTGCTATTATATTGTGATTCTTTTAGTAAAGGGTTTCAGACTATCAATGATTTTGGAGAAATCTTATCTTTAAACAACAAAAACCGAATTGAGTTCACTGATCTTGGGTCTGTTTTTTATAAAATAAAAGCATTTTCTCAAAATAACCCTCCTTTGATATCTGAGGATAAAGAAATATATCAAATTCCAGCCGAATCGCTTCTATTCAGTATCGAAAATAAATTATCAGATTCAGATACAAGAATAAAAACCATACTGTATTATTTAAGTAAAGATTTCAACACAGACAATCCTATTGAATATGAATTTACTAATGGTAAATATAAACTTTCTTTAAAAGAAAATGCAAATTTAGAAAACCTGGATAATAATGAAAAGTATTTTTTTGATAGGTTATCAAAAGTAATAAGCTGCGACAGAATTTCCGAAATAGACAGAAGTTTGTTAAGCTCCTGCAAACATCCAGATTCTAACTTATCAGAACTCGAATTTCTTTATACTCTAAAAATGAAAGGTTTAATAAAAATTTATAATGAACCGCAGATAGAGTACAATTTCAGTAAAGATGTTAATGTTCTTATTAATGCAGTAAGTCAGGATATTGAAAAAGATAATAATGATTCATACAAAAAAATAAGTTTTAAAAAGGTCCTTTCAACATTTTTTAATGATAGCGGTCCTGAAAGTATTTGTTATGATATACAATTGAAAAAAGAATTAATTCTATCATTATGGATAAATATTCTTTTTTTCAGCAATAATGAAATTCCAAAAGCAAATAAATATGCAAAAGATTACATTATCCTTTCTGGACTACCGGCAAAGGATATTGACAATAGTATTATAAAAGCTAAAGAAAAACTTTTATCATTTATAAAAGTCATTTGTGCTGTTTTACGTAAATATAATTCAAAACAATTATTATACGATATTTATTTTGAAATTAAAAATATGAATGAAGAAACTGCTGAGACTCTTGGGTTAAATCAAGAATTTTCGATTATCAAAAATTACACAAGTCATCTTTATTATACTAATTTTATACAAACGATAACATTATTTGAAATTATCGGTTTAATTTCCATAATTGAAAACCAGTCAGAACAGATATTCAATATTACCATTGATAAGGATTATTTTTTCTGTTATGAAAAAAATAAAATAATTTATAATGATTTAGCCGATTCATATCAAGTTAGAGACCATTCAATGAAACTCCTATATAAAAACTACATTTACGAAAATTTGAATTATATTGATAGGGCTTATTTTTTCGAAGATTATTTTAATGGTAAGTTTGATGAAACCGTTTCCTTTTCTGAACGATTAAATAATTTCAATTCGATTTTTTTAAATTTGTATAACAATTCAATTTTTAATAAATATGTTATTTTCTTGAAAAAACAGCATGAGTATTTGAAAGATCCTGATAAAACTTATACCTATCAGGAAAGTTTCCATAGTGACGAATTAGAAATATTTCTGAAAAGTTTGAAAAATTATTTACCAGGGGCTAATCTACTACTTAAAAATAATAATTATGAAGTACACATTCTTGTTAATACTAATAAAAAGAAACTAGAATATATTAAATTTACTAGAGATAATATTTACCAGAATGACGGATTTTTCAACATTAACTATAAATTCCGTTATCATATTTTAACCGCTGCTGGTTTTTACAAAAAGATTATTTGTGAATTGTTTAATACTGCAATTATCGATCTGGAAAATTATAACGCGATTGAAGAAGTATCTGATCTTTCTAATAAAACTATTAATGATATGAAAATATTTTTCAAAAATATTTCAGAAAATTTTTCAATAAAATTATCAACAAAAAGTAATGGTAAAAATGAAATTAATTTAGAACAAATTACACATAATTTAAAGATTGATGACCAGCTTAATTATAACGGCAATATTCTTTTTGAACTGATCCGAATTTATAGTAATTTCATTGATAGTTTTAAACTAATTAGTTTTTCTTTTAATAAAGAACTTGCTGAAATTATTACAGATATATATCATATTAATAATGATGATATATATCCTGATAATAAATATTACAAATTTTATAAATATCTAACCGACATCATTAAAGGATACCAGATTACATTTATTGACAAAAATAATTTTGAAGGTAATTATGGATTATTCGATGATTACGATCTGATAAATAGAATTATTTGCAAAGCAAATGCAATAAATATACTAGACGAAGGAAAATCCCAGTCAAATTCAGGCGATGCATTATTATTTAAAAATCTGGTTTCAAACATAATCGCTAAACATTCAACATTTAACGAAGTATTTATTGAAGAAATGGAAAACGCTAACAGAATTTACAAAGAACATCAGCATAGTGAATTTCTGAAGACAATATTGAATTAATCAGGCTATCGATTTATCATAGAAAACCTGATTATATTGAGTTTATTTATTTCCATTAATAAATTTCAAACTATACTGACCATTCCCCATTTTACCGGTTACTTCAACATTAATCGATTTAAAAAGTTTTTTTAGTTCTTTTATTCGATTCTTGTATTCACCAAGATGTGTTTTTCCAATTTGCGTTTTTTTACCATCCGGCATAATGATCTTAATATTGCCATCATCAACACTTTCTATCGTTACAGTTAACTTATCTCCGATATTATAATTTTTAACAACTTTTTCAGCAGTTACTTCAACATTTTGACTTTGAGGAGAAGATATCGCATCTCCGATTGCTGGAGTGAAACGTCCATATCCTACAGAAGTTTTAGCTCCAAGCCCTTCAACAAAGATTGTTTTTTCTAAAATATTTTTTACTATTTCTTCATTCACATTGTCATTGTTTTTCAAAACAATAGCCCGAAAAGTAAAAACTGTTCCTGCTTTTACAGCAAGAAAAGAAACCGGAACCGGATCCATATTATCAGTCGGCCATTTATCCTTTGAATAATATTCTGTATAGTGAGGTGTCAGAATATCAACAAATAATTCAGGGGCTGTTTCCGGATAAGCATCCAAAAATATCACACTGCCTCTTAAAATTTCATTTTCTTTTGCTGATATTTTTTTAGTGCCGCCAAAAACATCCGGTATTCTCGTCATTTCTTCTACCAAAAATTCACCATCTTTATCGCGGTCAAAGCATGTTGAATCTACATTATCAATTAAACCCAGAGTATAAGCAAAACGGGCAACGCCTTTTATTGAAGATGCTGGAATATAGGGAACACCTGTATTTCGGTCAAAGGTCATCGATATCTCAGCAGGATGTGCCTGCCCAATACCGGCGATCAGGTTTGATGAAAGCTTTGCTCTTATAGCAACTACCTGATATTTTGATGAAAGGTACTTTAAATAAGCGTCCTGATCTCTGTTTTTTTTAATTAAAATCCTTACTACATCAGAGGTCTTCATAATTTCGTTATACCGTTCTACATAGTACGGTGTAAAATTCTTATCATTTCCAGACGCATCACAGACTTTATAATTCACATCATTAATAGGAATATATTTGTTATACCACAGTGAAAAATTACCACGGGTAAATTTTACGATAGATTCATCATTATTTTTTATATCTTTTCCGCAAGGGCAAAAAACCATTTATGGCCTCCTTACTATTTTAAAAATGCACCACTGTATCTCTTAATCCAATCTATTAAAGCAAGTGACTCTTTCTGAGCTTTTAGATAAACATTCTGCTCACATGAAGATATATTTTTTATAAAAGATATCAAATCTGTGCTTTTCAAAATATCTTTTTTATTCAACCATTCTCTTATAATAGTCAGCATTATCATATGCTTGCTGTTTTGGGAATCTTTACCTTTATGAGCCCAGAATGCCATCATCTGTCCCAATCCATTTTGCAAAATAAGCGGGGCTGCACCGGCAGAAAAACTTTTAAAACCTTCTGCGGTAATTACTAAAACTTTTTCCAAAGCATAAGCTGCTCTTTCCTGATTCAAAGTTTTCATTTAGACGCTCCTTCATTTTTGTGCCAGTAAACTTTACAAATACCTCTGCCGAGTGTCTCTTCGCCACCTATTTGAACAAAGTTTTTTATTGTATCAATAATATGATTCTTTATTGTCAAAGACTCATATTTATTGTTCTTATGAATCTGTGGACTAAAATGAATGATAGAATATAATGCTGAATCTGCCGGAAGAAGTTCCTGATAACGAAGACCGCCCTCTTCCGCTGAACCTGTTCTCGAATCGATTTTAATGTTAGTTTGAATTTCTGTGCAGCTGGTAACACAATAATCAAACATCTCATCCGATATAATAATCAATTTCTCAACATCCGGAAAAAGATTTTTAATAGAACTGTCTTCAATATTCGAAGTAATCTCTACAACAGCATCTTCAAGAATTATTTTATTTTTTAAAGTTGCACAATTAACCGAAACAGCTTTATCTTTAAGGACTTCAGGTATCTTCAAACTAAAAGATATACCTGTCATTTGCATATCAGATGTTAATCTTTTTAATACTTGTGGCGATGTTACAGATATAAACGGGGCGATGTCGGATCTTACCGGAAAAGAAAACAACTTACCATCTGTTACGGATATTGCACCAGGCAACGCAGTTTTATCTTCATCAAATTTTTCCCAACTATCCTGTTCATCTGAACCAAATATGATATTCAGCAGATATCGGGAATCTTTTTCGTCACCAGCGCAGAAATTTCTAAAATGTGATCTTAATGCACCTTTCATGGATGATGCCTGAACATGCGGCCATCCAGTATGCCGCTCTCTTTGAATTGGAAGATCCACTGCCGCTACTGAAGCACCGCTTCCTGCATGCATAGGCGATACTGTATAAAAACTGAAGATCATGCCTGATTCTTTTTTTATCATTTTCTTTCTCCATTATTAATTGATATCATATTATCTGAAATTTTTCTTGTAAAAACACTTCCAGCCGGATAATATGCAGTTAAAGGTTTATGAAAATTTTTCTTCATATACCATCCGCCTATATTGAGCTGTTTCCCTGTCACACTAAGAGAGCCGCTTAATTCTTCAGAGGCAGCCAAAGGCGATAATGACATAAAACTATTCCCGCTATTTCCGGGAGCAATAAAATCTTTTTCTATAACATTGTAAAAGCCAAATCTTTTTTCTGCTCCAATATACAAAATACCTTTTTTTTCAATTTGAAGATCAATACCAGACGCAAATACAATAGAAAATTCGTTTTTAAGACGTGCGTGGACAAATGAATACAAATGGTGTTCCCTTACAGCCCGATTTTTTTCAAGAGCTATTCCGGTTCTTCT
>CAYLTM010000104.1:4418-7216 GCA_964386495.1 uncultured Leptospirales bacterium | reverse complement strand
AGTCGTGATTGCGAATTATCGAAAAAATATGTTGATTCATCCATTTGAAGATCGCGGGTTATCGATTCGAGAAGCTGCGCGATTGCAAAGTTTCCCGGATGATTTTATCAGTTCATTATAGGAAACCCATAGCCCGCCAATGGTTGAATATTTTTTTGCACCGCTTTTTATCCAGTTTAAAGTTTTACCTGAATTTGATGTTACAGCACCAATATCTGAGGGATTTAATTCGTGAAAATACTTAACATCACAATTATTACCCTTAACATTTTTTCCGGACAATGCCTTTTTAACAATAGCTTCCTCTGAAAAATAACTAAAGGGGGCTGGTACATAAACTTCTTCATTTTTAATAAACAGTGGTCCGGTTACAGAAAATGGTGCGGGTTCCCCTGCCCTGCCGATTTTTTCATAAAACCGGCTGTCAACTTTACCGGAATAATAATCTTCAATACTGATATTATTCTGTTTTAACACAAGAGTTCTTAATGCTCCGACTAAAGTCTCCGGCATCGGCGGAAAAATCATTGTTGATGAATGATCCTGCCCCATTACCATGGGTTCAGCTCCTCTGAAAAACAAGGTGTCGGCAGGTTTAAATTCTATCCATATCATAATGTTTTACTCCCGGATATATAAGCTGATATAATAAGTCCGTCCGAACTGAATGTTGAATTTGAGTTTTGGTCTTTTATCATATTCCGGGTAATAATTTCAGCAATATCCGAACCTGAGGCTTTTGTATCTTCCGCCTTACTATAGCGAAACAGTGATTTTTTCAAAAGACTTTCAATAAAAAGTTTTAGCATCTCATCATCCTTTTTATCTATAAGCGCATTGATTCCGTCTTTGAATTCATTTAGCCGGTAAACTAATGACTTGGAAATTCTTTCAGTGTTTTGCATATTGTTGATATTTATACCAGTTGTTTTCAAAGCCTTCCAGACTATATGATCATCCCACTTCGCCCCAAAAAATCTCGAGCCTCCCGCTCGTTTTCTCAATTCTATGACACAGGCATTTCTTCCGCATTGTTCCTTCGCTCTGACCGATAGTAAACCATGGGCACGTTCAATCATCTCCTTTAAACTTTCCTTGTAATGACAAATAAGAATTGCTGCCGATATTGATACCGCACTTCCCAGACCTAGTGAAAGTTTACCGGGAACTGGTTTCCATTTTTTATCAGAAATTATTTCATTTTCATCAGAAAGACTTCGAAAATTTGAAGTGTAAAAATCTTTTATTTCTTCCGACGCGGACAATGCAGTCTGATAAGGTAGGATGGCGCAAACATCATCTCCACCAGCATAAATAAGTTTTCCGGAATATCTTTCTATTATTTCGGATACTCCATAAAGTGCAAAATCGCCAAGTGATTCCGAGATATCAGTATGGAGAGCCGGAGAAATTATGTACTTTTTCAATTTTTCATCACTGAACAATTTTCCAAAGATTTCTTTCATATCTTTGCCGGCAGAAGATAGGAGCTCTTGTTTAAACACGGAATTCACCACTGAACTCCAGCTTGAGGTAAGTGTTTCACCTCCGATAAGGTCTCCCATTTTATCGCCGTCCATCAAAAGAAGAGCGTAATAGTTATCGGAATTACTCATATTTTTCAGAACTTTCTTTCCTTGAGTCATTCCTTCATCAAAAAGTTCTTGCGCGGCTTCATACTGACTGTCGGTATTGGTAATGTTATTTCTTTCAAAATATTCTGTCAGTGCAATTTGTGCTGTAGATGGAAATGTCGCAGCTTTCTTGAAAGTGTTCTGCAGGATATGCCCTTCAGCTGATTTTACAGTCGCATAGGCAATTCTTTTAACAAGACAATGTGAGCATAATTTTTCATTACCATTCAAGTCAAATTTATTTAGCTTATCAGCTGCATCCGACCAGAAACTGTCGGAAGACTTTTTATATTCTGCAGAAGTTGGATCTTTTTTAACCGGATAATGTAAAGCTTCATATTCACCACACTGATGACACTTTTCACCCTCTCGTGATATTTCCAATATTTTGTTAGATGCCTTGTCGCACGCAAGAAGGGACTGAACTGTCTGACAACTAAGTGAATAGAAAAACCCTTCAGAAGAAAATGAATCAGTAGAAATTTTTTTAAAAAGCTCAGCGATAGTATTTTCTTTTTTATAAGAATCTTCCGAGTAAAGCAGATCCAGCCTGGATTTGTCCGATGAACCGAATATTTTCAATGCTGAAAAATTCATTGTCCAGAAATTTTTTGACTGATCTGAAAACATTTCTGAAATAAGTTCTGTCGATTTTGCGTCAAGTGACATTTTTTTGGAAAGATATCCAGCGGAATCCGCTCGTATTTCTTCCCATTTGCGGGTAATTCTTTGCTTAATCTGTTCACCGGTTTCTTTTGCCGCAGACAACGGGATTATAGCCATAAATTTATTTGGAAAATTTGCAACATCATCTCTGATAGATTTTTTATATTTTTTTACTAGAGCATCGAACCCGTTTGCACGAAGATAATTGAGCATAAGGGGTTGATCAAACAAGGAAGGATACACTATATGATCCGGACCGAAATTTTCCATTATGTGGGATATTCCCTCGAAAGCTAACCATGAAAGAATTACTGAGCCGCTCCAATAATCCCTGAGTTTTCTCGCCGTTGATATATATTTCTGAACGGGAGTTATTGAGTAGAGCATGATTGCCATTTCATCATTACCGAAATTTTTACTGATGCTGTAAAAAGCTGATGTTAAAGCTGACTTATTCCATACCGAGCGGTCAGGAAATGACAAATTATCAGGAATTCT
>CAYLTM010000104.1:3398-4408 GCA_964386495.1 uncultured Leptospirales bacterium | reverse complement strand
GAGTCCACCGAGGTTTCCAACATTTTCATGTGAAAGAATATCTCTAATGAAAAATGACGAATACAAAAATTTCCGGTATTCAGAATCTGCTGACAGATCAACCATAGCAAGACCATTTTTAACCGCAGTAATAATATCATTCTGAAATTTTTTTGAAGCTTCAGGTTTTTTCAGATTATTTATTTCATCAGAATTTATTTTAAGTTCACCGTCCTGTGACACCGGATGTGTTAGTACAATATCTTTGGAATCCATGCTGGAATTCATATTGATATCATAACCGGATGACAGAAAGTGCGCCTTTTTAAGCAGTGCCTCATCGATATCTACTTTACTGAAAATTGTTTTCAATAAATCTGACCATTCGTTTTCACTATGGTTTGCAAACGCAGAATAAAATGGTTTATTGAAATACGAAGTTAGCTTTTCTGTCCAGTAAGAACTCTCTTTAATTTTGCTGTCCATTATTTCTCCTAATTATCAGTAAATTGTCGGGACATTCTGTTTAGCTTTCAATGCTATTATATTTTTCTTAAGTTTTGTAATAACATCGATAAAATTATCCTGCCTTTCGCCTATAAATTTTTTAAAAGGCATTATAGTAATTCTTCCTCTATACTTTTTGTTTTCTGGGTTGTAATCAACAGATAAGTGCATTGGTTTTGAATATCTTTTCCCGAACATTCTTTTGCTTTCCATAATGGGCTCTGCTATCATCAGTCTGTTTTTCACTTCATGTTTAACATTGTCAATGTTAGTAGCCAGTCGAGCGTTTTTGTAGACTAATCCAATTTCAGATAACGCCGCATCCCAACTGCTATGCTCTGAAAACAATACTGTTTCAGCACTGTTTGAAAATGAGGAATAATTCATCAGACTTTTATTATTCTTTTTTACAAGATCGTCGGCAAACTTTATTGCTTCAGCGGAAAGATTACTTATTAAGAGACTGCCATAACCATTGCGGCTCTTTGAACCGGCCCCGCCGTAACATGTCATACATGCTAACG
>CAYLTM010000104.1:1081-3388 GCA_964386495.1 uncultured Leptospirales bacterium | reverse complement strand
TTTTTCTGTTTCTATAATATGGTCTTTATTACTGTAAACTATGTTCAATGTAAATGCAGTCCCGGCTGGAAAATATTCTTTAATACATTCCAGTGATTTCTTGTCTCTGTTATATACAATTGGTCCGAATGCAAGGTACTCAAGAATGAAAAGATTATGCCCCTTAATGTTAAATGTTCCCCCGAAATTAAATCTCTTTTTTTCAGGTTTGCCATTTATGTTTGTTATGAATAGTGATATTGAAGATCTTGTCATTTCCTTATCAACCGCTGATCCGAATATTAAACCCTCCATCTTTTTGAGTTCCGCCGGATTATTAAAACTCTGAAAAGCCCGCCACCAGAAACGGATCAGACCTTTAAATGAAGATGCCCGAATTTCCGCTTTGTTATTATCCGCACCGCCGAGAAACATAGGAGTGATAACTCTGACTGGATAACTTTTTTCGATCCTTGTCCGATACCGTGCTGTATAAAAAGGCATAGTAATCTCCCTTTATCTTAATATTTCAACTTCGTAATTGCCATAGCCAAATACAGAGGATTTCCCCACATGAAGATACTGTCCAAGTAAAATATATTTCAAGTATCCGGAAAAGTCTCCCGAATATTCCACCCTGCCGCGGATCCCGCTGGTGTCTTGTACCGACTTTTGAGTCCGGCTCTTTCGTGATGATACATTATAAAAAGTACAGTCATTGATCAGCTTGACATTTTCCGCGCCATCCGCAAATCCCTTAAAATCCATATCTGGTTTTTCATCTGCGTAAAACTGTGATAAAGAAGAATATCGATCTCTTAACCTTTTTATAAAAGTTTTGAAATCCGGTTTTTTCAGAAAAACTCCATTATCCTTCATTATTGCGGGTGTAATAAAATTTACTGCTATCCTGTCCGCCGTCATTGTGCTGTAATCGTCCAACTGTAGAAAAAATTCCGGATCTGCAAATTCTGTTTTTCCGGAGTTATATATATCCTGAGTCATTCTTTTTACAGGGTGATACAATTCCGCCTTATTCATTACAATGTGACAACTGGTATGTGCAGTCCCCTCTTCTAAACTCATTTTTATTGCTGCAAGGAAATAGCTCAAATTCTCAACCGCACTGCCGAAAACATTGAAACCGGCAGTAAAAAAATATCCAGACTCCTTTCGGTCGGGTGCATTTCTTACCGGTGAAAAAACAAATGGACGGCTGATTGATTCATTCGCGCTAAGCGGTTTGCCCGCTTGAGCTGTCGGAGAAAACATTCTTCTATATTGACAACTATTAACAGGACAGTCTTTACAATTTTTATCTTCCACAGGATATATGCAAAACATCTTCCGCAAATATCGACCCATTGCCGCCCTGAGAAATACCAGAATTTTCTGTTCAGGGTAAGCAATCGGCTGTGTAGATTTTAGTTCTATTTTTAAGGTATATATCTTGAGCAATGGCAATTCCACCAAATATTAAATATTTTCAATAATAGGTATAAATTTTACATGTATAATTAGCATTTCAAAGCAACTATATGAAACAGATGCTCATTTAATAGTCAAGAAAAAATTTATTTACGAAAAATAATTTCTTTAATTTGAAAATAATAATCAGTAAAAATTCCCCATAATTTCTAATAAATTCCAGTCATTTAACACATAAAAAAGAAAAAGTATTTAAAAAATTAACATCTTTTGGAGGAATTATGAATGATACTAAAACATACTACATAACATCCCAAGGTGCAAAAATCGGAAAAACTGGAAACAGGTTATATGTGGAATTTAAAAATAATGACCGGAAAACTCTGCGAATTGATCTAATTAATAACATCGTAATATATGGATCATCATTAGTTACAACACCTATTATGAATTTTATTGTACGAAAAGGTATATCGTTAGCATATTTATCAAAAACAGGTAAATTCAAGGCATGTGTGATCCCGCCGGTATCAAAAAATATTTTTCGCCGGATATCTCAGTATAAAATATTCTCCGACGAAGCCTCTCGTATAGAATTTGCCAAAGAAGTTGTTAAGGCAAAAATTATTAACCAGCTGCACTTCATTCAAGAATATAATAATCATAAACCTATAGAAAACTTCCATGAGTACAAACGAAATACAATGACATATATTGAAATACTTGGATTAGCTGAAAAATCGGAATCCATACTAGGCATTGAAGGAATTGCTTCAAAAGATTATTTTGCTATGCTGAAAAAAATTATTCTATGGCCAGTAAAGAAGGCACTAGAAAATTTATCATACAGCCTGATCCTGGTAAGAAAGAGCTTGTAAAATTAGTCGAATTTTTAATATC
>CAYLTM010000104.1:0-1071 GCA_964386495.1 uncultured Leptospirales bacterium | reverse complement strand
CTGAACTTGGTTTTGTCAACAGAAATAAACGGCCGCCGCTAGACCCGGTGAACAGCATGCTGTCACTAGGATATACTCTTCTTACTGATGAAATATCTTCGCTTCTTCAGGCGCACGGCATTGACCCTTTTCTTGGCTTTTATCATACGCCGGAATACGGAAGACCGTCGCTCGCCAGTGATATTATCGAACCCTTCAGAGCCTGCATGGTTGACAGACTGGTCTTGAACATGGCAAACAACAAAATTTTCACAGCAGAAGATTTTGAGTATAATCCTGACAGTAAAGGCTGCTATTTTAAAGGCGATTTAGTAAAAAAATATATTACAGAGTATGAAAAAATGATGAATCCGGAAACTGATGAAATTATGCAAAATAGAAATATATTATGGAAGCAGATTGAAAACCTTATCGAATATCTCGACCATAAAATACCTTTTGAATCATATATATTCTAAAATACCCGGAGGATAAAATGTTTGTGATAATAGTTTATGACATATCAAACAATAAAGCCCGTACAAAATTTCACAAATTTCTGCTTGGATATGCCGAGTGGACTCAGTATTCGGTATTCGAAAGCAACCTTGAAGAAACAAAAGTTAAGGAAATTATCAAAAAAGGTGAAAGTCTCATAAATCCCGCAACAGATTCAATCCGGATATACAGATTATGCAATACCTGTAATAAAAACATCGAGATTGTCGGCAGCGGTGTAAAATACGAAGAAAAAAGTTTCTACATAGCATAAAACATTTGACAAAAAGAAACTAACTTAATCAATTGCCTTTATAAGTTAGTTTCTTTCAAAACTCAGCAGTTTTCTGAAACTTTGCCTTTTCGAGAGAAAAAGTTGTGGATAAGTTGTACAAAGGATTTATTCGAGAAAAACTACTAATTGTCAAATTTTTATAAACAGAAAGCCATTCCGTGATTTTACTGGCTTTTTTGAAGCAAATTTTCGACAAAATCCCAGACCCTCGTGATTTTTGGTCTGGAAGCCCTAGAAATTCTAGGGTCAATTAGCAGCCGCCCTCGGAAAGGTCTTCCCTATGAAGAGGGAATTACGAC
>CAYLTM010000103.1:10683-14265 GCA_964386495.1 uncultured Leptospirales bacterium | reverse complement strand
TTTGCTCTATGATGTCATTTCTATTTTTGTTGCATTTCATTATTGAATTTAGGGAATTCGCGTCTCCCAGAAAAAACGATCGACATAATATACTTGACAACAGTAATAACTAGCGAAAAATTGACTAAACAACTGGCGCATTAGGCGGAAAACCGTCGGGGAGTGTTCTCTATCTGTCGCGCGCCTGGGCAGGTACAATAAAAAATATTGGAGGACGCCATGTCTAATAATTTACTACAAAAATATCTGTCATCAGTAAAACCCGAGGAAATCAACACATCAATGGTCGCATATTTAGCGAACCTTACAAAGGTGGCTGAGATATCACCGGAAACATCATCAGCAATAGTAAAGGAACTAGAATCACAGCGAAGTTATCTAAAACTGATCGCTAGTGAAAACTTCTCATCGATAGCAACACAGCTGGCAATGGGAAATTTACTTACAGACAAATACGCTGAAGGATACGCATATCACAGATTCTACGCCGGATGCGACAACATAGACATTATAGAACACAACGCTGTAGAAGAAGCTAAAAAATTATTCAACTGCGAACACGCTTACGTGCAGCCGCACAGCGGAGCAGACGCCAACCTCGTAGCATACTGGGCGATATTAACTGCTCGTGTAGAAAACGTTGAAGTAGAAAAACTCGGCGAAAAAAATCTATCAAAACTTCCAAAAAAAGATTGGGATGAACTCAGAAACAAACTCGGTAATCAAAAACTTTTAGGATTGGATTATTATTCCGGCGGACATTTGACACACGGGTATAGATACAATGTAAGCGCGAAAATGTTTGACTCATATACATACAGTGTCCGAAAAGATACGGGTGTACTGGATTATGACGATATAGAAAAAACGGTACTAGAAATAAAACCATTGATATTGCTTGCAGGATACAGCGCGTATCCAAGAAAAATAAATTTTAGAAAAATGCGCGAGATCGCGGATAAAGTAAACGCGGTATTCATGGTGGACATGGCACATTTTGCCGGTCTGGTAGCGGGCAAAGTATTTACCGGCGATTACAACCCGGTTGAACACGCGCATATAGTAACAACAACAACACACAAAACACTACGCGGACCACGCGGCGGACTAGTATTGTGCAAAAAAGAATTTGCGGAAGTAGTGGACAAGGGTTGCCCGTTAGTACTAGGCGGACCATTGCCACAGATGATGGCAGCAAAAACAGTCGCTCTTAAAGAAGCAAATTCACCGGAATTCCAGATATATGCCGCGAAAATTGTAGAAAACGCCCAGACCATGGCAGCAAGCTGCGTTGAAGAAGGAATGAAAATCGCGACAGGCGGAACCGACAATCACTTATTTTTAATCGATGTCACAACATTCGGATTAACCGGCCGACAGGCAGAAAGCGTATTAAGAGAATGCGGAATCACCCTGAATAGAAATTCACTGCCATTTGACCCGAATGGACCATGGTACACAAGCGGACTGCGAATCGGAACACCGGCAATAACGACGCTAGGAATGGGCAAAGAAGAAATGAAAGAAATAGCATCAATTATAAAAACCGTACTGTCGAACACAAAGCCTTCGATAGATGTTGCCGGCAAAGTGAGTCAGGCAAAATATGACATCGACGGCGAAATAATCAACAGCACAAAAAACAGAGTAACCGCAATACTAGAAAGATATCCGGTATACCCTGAACTGGATCTAACTTTACTGAAAGATTTCATAATATAATCATTAAGGGTTGTTACTAATGCGGTGAACAATCCAGTCGGCGCTCAGCGGAGAACATTGCAGATAACCAGTCAAATCATAGTCTGCATGCTCCTGGAGTACCAGAAGCTTTAGTCCAGCCCGCCAGCATAAAGCTGGTTACGGGCTGGCTAAAAGTTATAAATTGCAATAAGGCTAAAGCATTGTCTGTCCAGAAACAAACTGAATCAAAGATTTTGACGTGTAGTACCTGCCCGTTTATTACTGATGCGCCGGTCGTCACGTTTACCGAGAGGTTGTGGTGGTGAAAAGTCTCGAGGGTTATTTTCTTATGTGTTTTGCTGGTTTTATCCAATAAATACTCCAAATCACCCCAGTTTCGACATCATTCCTAAGAATATCCCAGTCTGAGTTAGCGTAGTTAAGCAGAATCTCTTTGACTTCGGAGAGGATTGTGTCCAGGAAAAGGTCGATGGCTTTCGATAGAAGCAAAGACACCGACTCCTTGAAAAACTTCCGCATATCAGTGAAAAACTCATAATCAACATCCTCGAAGTAAACAGTCAAGGTATCCCAATTTTTATCAGGATCAACCTCCTGATACTTAACCGCACGGAATTTTCTTGCGGAATATTTCCCGTCTTCTAAAATTTTCCGTAGTAAAAGAGCAACAACTTCATTGACCGATAATTCATTAGCTTCCGAAAAATTCTCAAGTAGAGATAATTTACCAATGTTGATATTAATAGACGATTTAATCATAATGATCTCCAATTTAGATTGTTTGAAGGGTTGACGAGATTTGTAAAAAAATAACCCTCTATTAATATATACGATGAAAAATCACAAATGAAGAAAAAAAGTTGGGATTTTTGAGGAAATATTTAAAAATTGTATATCTGCAATGTCATAAATGAGAGCTGAATTGGCTTCGGTCACACAGAATAAGTTCAAACAAAACATCTGTGATGAAAAGTCCAGAGACCATCAAAGATTTCAGCAATACCATAAGAACCTAAAACAACCGCTCCCGGATTAAAAATCTGCAAAGAGCCTTCAACAGAGTAGTGTTGAATATGAGTATGCCCGAAAAACACAATATCAGCATTTTTAGAATGAGCATCATAAATCAGAGAATCCAGTGATGCCTTCACATTATGACGATTACCATGACACATGAATAGAATTTTCCCTTCAAACTTATCAACAATTTGTAGAGGTGTTTTTAATTGAAGATATAAATCAACATTTCCTGAAACAGCATTTACCCTACACTTTCCGGGATAGGAAACTTTAAATAAACCTTCGAGACCATCCCCGCAAAAAAATATATAATCAAAGGGATATTCGAAATCGATAATTTTTTGAAGCAACTTAGTTTCGTGATGCGAATCTGATATAATTAGAGCCTTCATATAAATAATTTACGAGATTAATTATTTATTAGTTCGTACAATAATATGCCTGTCGATACAGACGCATTCAACGAAGAGACTTTCCCTCTCATTGGAATACTTACCACATAATCACACTTCTCTTCCGTCAAACGCCGCATCCCATCACCTTCACTGCCAATGATCAATAATACCGGTTTAATGTTTTTTATATCACTAATGGATTTAGTACCCTTATCCGATGAACCGATAACCCAATAACCATACTCCTTACATTTTTCAATAAAGGCAGCGAGATTTGTAATTTTCGTAATCGGGATATGTGCGGTCGCTCCCGCTGAAGTTTTTATTACTGTTTCATTGATTTCCGGTGAATTGTCTTTTGTCATAACTACACATATTGCCCCAAGGGCCTCAGCGGTTCTTATAATTGAACCAACATTATGCGGATCGGTTATTTGATCAAGTGCAACAACTACCTGTTTAT
>CAYLTM010000103.1:3271-10673 GCA_964386495.1 uncultured Leptospirales bacterium | reverse complement strand
CCGCTTTTAAGTATCGAATCAATATCCAATACCTGTTTTTTCTCTTTATTATGAATTTCTAAAATAACACCTTGATTATTTCCTGAAAATTTCTTGTCAATTTCATCTTTCGAGATTTTAATTATTGGAATATTTTTTTTTACTGCTTTATCAGAAATGTCGGCTATTATCTTTCCTGAAATGTTTTCAGCAATAAATATTTTAGCACCGCCATCAATCATTTTTGAATTCATATATTCAATAACACACTTTCTACCAGCTATTATCATTTTCGCCTTCATTTAAATTTTATTGTTTTCTTAATTATTTTTTCCAATTATACTTATCAGAAAATAGTATAGATTAATTACTGTCAATGAAATATTGAAAGATTATTAATAATAAAACTTTGACATAAGAAACAAAATCAACACTTTAAAAGTTAGCAATTATTAACAAGTCAGATGATTTTATTTTTCAATATTATGTTAATTTCCCGTTAATATTTACCGATATATGCCAAATACATAATTATTATTCAAAAACTAAAATTTATAAATAATTTCTTAGGAATTTAATATGATAAAAAAACATATCGGACTGATTACTGGATTATGTGCAGGTGTTATAGACGTAATACCAATGTTGTTACAAAAATTACCAATATCCGCAGATCTTTCTGCCTTTTTCACATGGGTAATAATTGGCTTCTTTATATCAAAAATAAATATAGGAATTAATGGAGCTCTTAAAGGGTTGATTATTGCTCTATTAACAATTACTCCTGTTGCGATTATTATTGCTGCTAATGAACCTTTCACATTAATACCTATACTAATTATGACAGTATTACTAGGCTCTTTATCAGGATATTTTATCGAAAAATTCAGTTAATGATTCTGCAATATTTTAGGAAGTTCATCAACTGTCCATTTTGCAGATGTCACTGCACCAAGAAGCCCCCCTGGAGGAAGAGTCCATTGACCACACATGTAAAAATTTTTCAAACCAGGCAATTTATTAATAATACTAGCTGGTTTCAAATGCGGGGTCATTATCCATGACAGATATGATCCATTAGCGGCTCGTGTATATCGTTCATATGTTAACGGTGTCGCAACATCCCAAATTTCAATTTTCCCAAATAATTCAGGAAAGTTTTCATAAATAAAATTTTTAATATATTCCGCAAGGTCCGTTTTCAATGATTCATATATTCCTGAATCTTTTGCTGTTTTCCAAAAATAATAATCAGATTCCAGAAGAACAGTTATGATACCTTTGTTTTTTGGGTACAATGTTGGATCATATTTATAATTTCTAAAAGATAAATAATTTTGAGAGAGACCTCCTAAATTTATGGATTCCGGAAGTTTTATCCATGAAAATGAAGGAATATTTATTAACGGATCATTAATTCCAAAAGTACATTGAACTGATGAATATGTTGGAAATTTTTTTTTATTATTATATATACTACATAATCTCTTACTAACGTATTTCCCTTCTAACAATTTGAAAATTGTTGAATAACCGTCAGCGGCAGAAATAATAATGTCAGAAGAATACTCCTTACCATCGACAGTTTTTAATCCTACTGCCCTATTGTTTTCCACAATAATTTTCTCCACTTCTCTGGAATAATGTATTTTGCCGCCTAACGACAAATATTTCTTTTCCATTTTTTTCACCAATGGAAAAGAACCGCCAATCGGATAACCAGCGTTTCCTGAACAAAGATTAGCTATTAATGTAAAAAGAAAAAATACTGTGTAATCCTGCATAACAACCAATGATAATGATTCTCTAAAATAATGATTTTTTATTTTCTTTAAATATTCGCGTACTGTAATCTTACTATATTTATTCATAACTAAAAGATATGGTAATTTTGATACCAGCAGTGTAAAATCTTTTAAACGAAATGATTTTGGTGCACGGTCTACTGGTATTTGATAATCTGCTAAAACTTTGGAATACTTTACAATTTCTCGAATTATTGTTGCATCCTCTGGAAAATTCTGAATTAGTGAAGACTCCAATTTTTCAAAATTTGAAAAATATTCAACAAGTTTGTCTGGAAATAAACACGACATAAATATCTCATTGTTGACTACCACTGTTTCAGGAAAAACACCAACAGCTTCCCACAATTTAATAATAGAGCTTGTTTGTTTACTGCCGATTAAATAATACACGCAACCATCAATCGTGTAATCCCCCCTTTTCCATGAAGTACACTCGCCACCGGGAATATCGTGCAGTTCAAATATTTCGGTATTATAACCTTTTTGCTGCGCAAATATTCCAGTAGACAGACCAGCTATACCGGCTCCTATGATGGCAATACGTTTAGTCACAATTTCTCTTAATGACTACAAGAGTAATATCATCATTCTGCTGATAATTGTCCATTGACTTAAAAATAGCATCTTTTATCTCATTAGTTGTTGCCTCACCATTCTTTTCAAAAACATCTAATAGTCTTTCAGAACCAAACATAGCATCACTTGTGCGCTTATCCTGAATACTGCCCTTTTCCCAGGCTTCAGTAATACCATCTGTATACAGTAAAAGAGTATCCCCTTTATTAATTTTGATAGAACTATCATCAAGCATACCGTCAATATTTTCCATGAGCCCAATCCAGACACCATCGGTTTCAACAATATCTACTTTCTTAGTTGCAGCTCTATAAATCATTAAATCCTGATGAAGTCCAGCAAAATGAAATACTCCATGCTCGAAACAAGCAAGAACAGTAATTGTCATATACTTATCTTCTTTTAAACGGCAAATGTTGCCAGAGATTACTTTATTTATAGAACTCAATAATTTTGTAGTAGGGATATTTGGATTTTGGTTAAGGGCAATCTGTATAGAAGTTTGAACCATCATCATTATTAATCCCGCAGGCACACCATGACCGGAAACATCCCCAATTACTATCCAATTTTTTCCTTCAACATTAATAACATCATAATAATCTCCACCAACTTCTGTTGCCGGAAGCATACATGCCGATATTTCATATCCATCAATCTGTGGCAATGCTGGCAGCAAAACTGTCTGAATTTTTTTTGCAAGTTCCATTTCACCCCAGAGCTGATCCCGCGTCGTAATGAGCTGATCATTCATAGCTTCAAGCTCTTCCATGGCTGCCTGCAGTTCAACAGTTCTCGCTTCAACTTTTTTCTCAAGGTTGACAGAATAATCTTCAATAATTTTATTTTGCAGAATAGTATCATCATTATATTTATGCAGAACACCAATATTTCTGTAACCTGAATATGCCAATACCAAGCTGACCATAATAAACATAATTTCCCTTAACAAAAACAAACCGTCTTTATGAATACTTCCAAGCAAGTCGGCTGATGAAAAATGTATAATTGCTCCATTCTTCCATGCGATAAAAAGAAATAATATCCAATTAACAAAAAAGAAAACTGAAAAAAATAAAAACAATTTTTTCTTTTGCAAAAACTGTATTATTAATAAGTATGTCAAAGATGATATAGACGCGTTATAAGCGGTAACCGCGAAAGTCCAATCCATAGTTTTTGCATAACTATACTTTGTTAATATCGGTGCTGTTATACTAATAAAAGCTGCAATCCAACATGAAATTATCGGATCATTTAGTTTTTTTCTTTCAGAATATATATAATATCCTACTGCTGAAAGGATCACAGTCATCACAATTAACATGATAAAGTTTTTGGCTTCTACACCCGAAATTATCTGCAATGTAATTGCAACAGTTGAAATAGAAATAAGAAACAACAAATAATTCAAGCTGCCTCTAATTGCGAGCAGTTCATGAGCAGTATATTTTTCCTTCATTAGTAACCGCCTTCAAGTCATTTTGCAAAAATCAATACATAATCATATATAATTAAATTACATTGTCAAGTCAATAACAGACATATGATATTTATTTAAGACTTATCAAAAGATAACATAATCATTATTCTTCACTCACGACTTCAGAAACATATCTTAATTTCCAAATTTACCCGAAAAATATGTTTGCATTAAATGACAAAAATAATTAACTGTTTTCAAATTTAATTTATTGGAAAATATTATTCTATGAAAATAATGTCTCAATTAAGTATAATACTAATGTTTCTTCTAACCGGTGAAATAATTAACAAAATATTTCACATCCCAATTCCAGGTTCGGTAATAGGGATGATATTCCTATTTCTTTTTCTTTTTACTGGTATTTTGAAAATTGAATACATCAACAAGGTTGGACATTTTTTTTTAAAAAATCTAGCTTTTTTCTTTATACCACCAACAGTAGCGATAATAAACTCTATCGATCTTTTACAGGAATATATTTTTCAGCTATTATTTATTATTATATTCACAACTGTATTAGTTATGGTTGTTACAGGTCTTACTGTTCAAATTCTTGTTAAATGGATGATAAAAAAATGAAAAACATAATAAACACTCCATTGTTTGGCATAATTATTTCAATTTTAGCCTATGACATTGGATTATTCATTTACAAAAAAACTAACATTTCTTTTTTTAATCCCATCGTTACAGCTGCGGGAATTATTATATCAATCATACTATTAACCGATGTTAATTTCGAACATTATGATTACGGCGGCAAATATATTTCATTTTTTCTCGGTCCAGCAACTGTTGTTTTAGCGATACCACTTTATCGGCAAATTAAAATTCTAAAAACTTTTGCATTACCAATTATAGCTGGAATTATAACCGCGTCAATTACTGCCGTTACCAGTGTTTATTTATTATGTAAGCTATTTGGAATCCCAAAAGATATAATGTTATCACTTCTGCCAAAATCAGTCACAACACCAATAGGAATAGAATTATCTTTACAGATCAATGCAATTCCAGCAATTACAATAATTTCAATAGTTATAACCGGGATTTCAGGGGCAGTCATGGCACCGTATATTTGTTATATCTTCAACATCAAGGACAGTGTTGCTAAGGGTATAGCGATAGGTTGCGCGTCTCACGCTGTTGGCACATCAAAAGCCGTTGAGATGGGGGACATTGAAGGTGCAATGAGCGGTTTATCCATAGGTTTGATGGGAATTACGACTGTAATAATCGTCCCGATATTTATTAAGTATTTCACATAATATCCAATACTACAGTTTTAATTGTAAATTATACATAGGAATTTCAACAAAAAAGGGAGACGTTGTCTCCCTTTTTTGTTATAAAAATTATTAAATAAGATTATTTTTTTGCTTCTACGCTTTTTCGTTCAACAAGTTCAATAATAGCTTCCTGTGCAGCATCACCACTACGCTGTCCCATTAAATAAATTCTTGTGTATCCGCCATTTCTATCTTTATTACGAATCGCAATATCATCAAACAATTTCGCAACAATATCTCTATCCTTAATAAATTTCATAACATTTCTTTTATTATGAAGAATTTCTTCAGGTTTTTTGCCTTCTTGTAAATTTCTTTTAGCTTTAGTAATCAATTTATCAGTAATTATTTTCAACTCTTTAGCTTTTTGCTTAGTAGTCTTAATGCTCTCATATGTAAATAAGGATGTTGCCATATTTGAAAACATCGCTTTTCTATGGGAACTTGTTTTACCTAATTGTTTAACGCCATTCATGTGTCTCATATTATACCTTCTTAATCCTTAATTCCTAAACTCAAATTTAATGCTTCTAGCCTTGCTTTTAATTCTTTAAATACCATGTCAGTATTATGTTTAGATTTTTTTATTTCATCTTCAGTTTTTCTAACCAGCTGATCAACAGAATTTACCTCAAGAATTTTCAATGTATTATAAGCACGCACTGATAATTTTAAATCATCAATAGATTGTGTTAATACTTCCCGCAATTTCTCTCTGTTTTCGTCAACTGCTGTAGTTTCAGATTCTACTTCTTCTTCAAAATTAATGAAAATCGTCATATGATCTTTAATAATTTTTGCAGCCTGCGCTAAAGCATCATCCGGTTTTATTGATCCATCAGTCCATATCTCAAGAATAAGCTTATCAAAATCTGTTCTTTGTCCTACACGAGTATCCATAACTTTTATATTAACACGACTTATTGGTGAAAATATTGCATCAATGGGAATAACACCAATGACTTCAGTATTTTCAAGAGTTGAGTCAGCTGGTAAATATCCGCGTCCTCTCTCAATCTGAATATCCATTTCCAAATTTGCTTTTTCATCAAGATTAGCAATTACCCAATTCTTATTCATAACGAAAATATCACTATCAACTTCAAAATCTGCACCGGTCAATTGACCAGCTCCAGACTTGGATATATGAATAACTTTTGGAAGATCTTCTTCATATTTAAATCTAAGTTTTTTTAAATTTAGTATTATTCTAGTTACATCTTCATAAACACCTTCAATTGTTGAAAATTCATGAGATATACCTTCGATTTTAACAGCCGTAATAGCAGCACCTTCGATAGAAGACAATAATACTCTTCTTAAACAGTTACCTACAGTCGTGCCATAACCCTTTTCAAATGGTTCAGCTATAAATCGTCCGAAATTTTCATTTACTTCATCATGTACAAACTCTATTTTTGACGGTCGTTTAAATCCCTTTATGAGGTTACGAGTTGACATTAAATATCCTCCACATTCATTTAAAACAAGAACATAATCATGGTAAAACTAAAATTTATTTGGAATATAACTCAACAACAAGCTGTTCGTTAAATACCATAGTAATATCATCTCTTCTTGGTAATCTTGTTACTTTGCAAACTCTATTGTCATAATCGACATCAAGCCATTCTGGTTTAGAACTCAAAGATTTAGATAATTTAATTGATTCAGAAACCATTAAATTTTCTGCCAAATCCTGTTTAAGAGTAACAACAAAAGTATCTTTCATAAGAAACGATGGAATATTAACAGATTTACTATTAACCAAAACATGACCATGATTTATTAATTGACGAGCTTGTTTTCTAGACGAAGCGAAACCTGCACGATACACAACATTATCGAGTCTTGATTCGAGTAGAATAATTAAATTATCACCAGTAACACCTTTTCTTCTCTGAGCTTCAAAGAAAGTTAATTTAAACTGTTTCTCAAGAAGACCATAAAAACGTTTAATCTTTTGTTTTTCTCGTAACTGAATACCATATTCAGAAAGCTTAGTTTTTTTCTGCCCAGCAAATCCAGGGGCATATTTTCTTTTTTTCAATGAACATTTTTCTCTCATACACCTCTGACCTTTCAACATCAATGGCGTACCTTCTCTTCTACATAATTTACAAACTGGTCCAATGTTTCTTCCCATTTATTTATCCTCAATTGTAATTATACTCTTCTTCTTTTACGTGGTCTGCAGCCATTATGAGGTATCGGCGTGATATCTTTTATTGATGAAATAATCAATCCTGCCTGTGCAATAGATC
>CAYLTM010000103.1:0-3261 GCA_964386495.1 uncultured Leptospirales bacterium | reverse complement strand
ACAAGTACTTCAACATTTCGCAAACCAGCAACTTCAATTGCTTTATCAGCAGCTGTTTTAGCAGCCATCTGTGCTGCGAATGGTGTTGATTTTCTAGAGCCTTTAAATCCTTCTCCACCTGAAGTAGCCCACGAAATAACATCACCCTTAATATCTGTTATAGATATTATAGTGTTGTTATAAGAAGCCTTTATATGCACTACACCTGTAGGTATATTTTTCTTATCTTTCTTTTTTATTTTTGTTCTCTGTTGTTTCACGAATCAAACTCCTTTATAAAAACTTCTGAAAAATTTCAATCTTTCAGGATTATTTTTTCTAATAATACATAAAATATTTATCACTATTTTTTCATTGATAAGGTTGATTTTCTGTTTTTCTTTCTAGTCCGTGCATTGTTTTTAGTATTCTGACCACGAACCGGTAAACCTCTTCTATGACGAAGACCTCTATAACAGCCAATATCCATCAATCGTTTAACATTCAATGAAATTTCGGAACGGAGCTCACCTTCAACTTTTACAGACTGGTCAATCATTTTTCTAATATTGTTGACTTCATCTTCCATTAAATCTTTTGCTCTTTTATTATGATCAATCTTACATTGATTTAATATTTTTTTTGATGTAGACAAGCCAATACCAAAGATATATGTCAACGCTACTTCAATTCTCTTATTATTTGGTAAATCTACTCCAGCTATACGAGCCATTATTATACCTCTACTTATTTAATCTTCTAATTTTTTGTCTTTGTTTGTGTCTAGGATTTTTACAAATAACCCTTACAACACCATGTCTCTTTATTACTTTACAATCAACACATATCTTTTTAACAGATACTCTAACTTTCATTTCCTACCTCTTTATTTCGCTCTATATGTAATCCGGCCTCTAGTTAAGTCATAAGGTGATAATTCAACCGTAACTTTATCGCCAGGAAGTATTTTAATATAATGCATTCGCATTTTTCCGGATATATGCGCTAGTACAACATGACCATTATCCAATTTAACTCTAAACATTGCATTCGGCAGGGTCTCTATTATCACTCCTTCAATTTCTATAGGTTCTTCTTTAGCCATTTATTATCCAACTTTATTTAAAATTTTTACCCTTAGTTAATATTTCAGCTCTTCCGTCAATTATAGCAACAGTATGTTCAAAATGAGCCGATAGAGAATTATCATTAGTAACAACAGTCCAATTATCACTAAGAACTTTAACTTTATATGTTCCTGCATTAATCATCGGTTCTATCGCGAAAACCATACCATTCTGAATTCTTGGTCCTTTCCCGGTTTTCCATAATTAGGAACTGAAGGTTCTTCATGAAGATTATAACCCAGACCATGACCGCAGAAATCTCTAACACAACTAAAACCAAATCCTTCAACATACGATTGTACCGCAAACGAGACATCTTGAATCCTATTTCCGACCACAGCACTATCGATCGCTATATACAAAGACTTCTTAGTGACTTCGAGCAAATTATTGACTTTCTCACTTACAGTACCAACTTTATAGGTTCTAGCCGAATCGCCATAAAAGCCTTCTGAAAAAACACCAAAATCAATCCCAATAATATCGCCTTCTCTAAGTCTTTCTTTTTTATTAGGTATACCATGAATAACTACTTCATTAACTGAAGTACACACAGAAGATGGAAAACCCTGATAACCTAAAAACGCCGCATCAACATTATATTTCTTACATTGTTTCTTTACAAAACAATCAATATCATATGTCGAAACACCAACTTCAATTTCATCTTCAATTTCGTCAAGAATTTTTGCGGTAATACTGCAAACTTCTGAAATTTTTTTTAATTCTTGATCATTATATATATATATTGACACTAATATATTACCAGATTATTTTCTACCCTGAATTTTACCTTTTTTAAAAAAACCATCATAATATCTCATCATAAGTTGTGATTCAATTTGCTTTAAAGTATCGAGAGCAACTCCAACAACAATTAAAAGTGATGTTCCGCCGAATAAATAAGCCATGTTAGGAGAAACTTCTTCAGGCCACATTTTAAGAATTATATCTGGAGCTATTGCTATAAAAGCAAGAATTAATGAACCTACCAATGTCACTCGATTAAGTAACGCGGCGAGATATTCAGATGTAGAAGATCCCGGACGTATTCCAGGGATAAATCCCTGATATTTCTTTAAATTTTCAGAA
This sequence comes from uncultured Leptospirales bacterium, assembly GCA_964386495.1. GTDB lineage: Bacteria > Spirochaetota > UBA4802 > UBA4802 > JAFGJZ01 > CAYLTM01. Next base: position 1,063 of record CAYLTM010000103.1, on the reverse strand, counting down.
ACTTCTACTGGATTAAACACAATAGCTGCATAAAAAAATGAAAAGAAAAGAATCAGCATAGCATATATTATCATATAAGGAATTTGACCAGGTGATATCCAATATAATATTTTAGCAAAAGTTGAAGATGTTTCAACACCAAGCATATTAGATATTTGCGTAGGAAACTGCATAATAGCTACACCAAAAATGATCGGTATAACATTACCAGCATTTATAGGAACCGGTAAATGTTGTGCACCACCCTGAAAATTAGTCGTGGACTGTCGTTTACCGTATTGCAATGGAACGTTTCTTCTTCCAAGTGTCAACAAAATTGATACAGCTGTTACTGAAGCAAAAACTATTAATAAAATTACTCCAACAATCGGTTCAGACTTCGATACAATTCTTCTTATAGTGTCATATGTGGCACTCGGTAAACCAACAACTATACCACTGAATATTATTAATGAAATACCGTTTCCAATACCTCGCTCAGTAATAATCTCACCCAACCACATAAGAACTAGTGTTCCTGTGGTGATTGTTATAACAGCAATAATATAAAAAGTGATGGAAGCATTTGGATCAATTATGTAGCCTTTTCCTTGTACAAAAGGAATAGATTTTAACCATGCTGCAATACCAGATGATTGGAATATACATAAAAAAACTGTTAAATATTTAGTATATTTAGAAATTTTCTTTCTACCCTCGGGTCCTTCCTTAGCAATTTTTTCTACTTGAGGAACAACAACTGTAAGTAACTGAAAAATGATTGAAGCAGAAATATAAGGCATTATACCCAAGGCAAAGACAGTAAATCTTTTAAAAGCACCACCAGCAAATAAATCAAAAAAATCCAGTAATCCTCCGCCAGCTCCTTTTGAAGCTTGACTAAAAAAAGACTCTAGAGCATCTATATTTATTCCTGGTATAGGTATATGAGCACCTATTCTATAAATAACCAGAATTAGCAAAGTGAATAAAATTTTCTTTCTTAGTTCTACGACTTTAAAAATATTTGTTATTACATTTGTTGACATTATTCTGCATTATTTAATTTAATTATAAATTCAAA
>CAYLTM010000102.1:12827-14308 GCA_964386495.1 uncultured Leptospirales bacterium | reverse complement strand
TCCTTTCGGAACATCTTTTATTCTGCATAACAACTCCTAAATTATATTTTTGCATATCAACTCCCGGATAAATATTACGAAACGTATTCTTCGTTTATTATTGTTATGTAATATTTATGTCAATAATTTTCTATAGTTTTTAAAAAAATATTACCCAACATACCTATAGAAAAATTCCTCCGTTTCACCCTATTGAAAGAAGATTTTTTCAATTTTTGAAAAAATCTTCATAAGAAATAATCGTTATTCCCAATTTACGGGCTTTAACTATTTTACTGCTTTTTGATAATACATCGTCGGTAAGAAGAATTTTCACATCGGCAGTGACGGTTTCGGAAAAGACATATCCTGAAGATTCAATGTCTGATATTAGACTTTTTCTGTCTTTAGGTCCCTTTCCTGTCATACACACTTTATCTTTACTGGATGTATCTTCAGAAAATAATTCCATAATAGCGGTTAAATCTTTAAACAAATTCATATTGTCCGGATCGGATTTCCATTCAACTATATTTTTACCAATGACATAATCAGTGTTGGAAAAATTTATAAAATCATCAAGGGTGATTATTCCGAGCTTTGCAATCGATTTTTTCTGAACGAGCGGTATTCCCAGTTTTGCGATGAAATCCTGAACTGACATTTTACGCGAGTTTTTTATTTCACGCAAATAATTTGCTGTTTTCTTTTCCGCAAACCCTTCAAGGTTTTTCAGATCGTTTTCGTCAATAGTATAAAGACTGCCGATATTTTTCAAGAGACCTTTTGTATACAATAACCGGATAGTGGCTTCCGCGACATTTTCCACACCAGACTCCCTGACCCAATACAGTATCTGCTGAATATTTTTTTCAGGGCAATCGGGGTTAACACATTTGAGATGAACGCCGGATCTGACAAGGGCTGTTTTACATGACGGGCAATCGTTAATCACAAGATTGGCGAAAAGATCATTGCCGGTTGAATCGGCAGCCTTTCCCCTGACAAATGGAATCACATCGTTGGCACGTTCAACGATAAGGGAATCACCCCTATGCAGATTAAGTTTTTCAACATTCTCGAAATTGTTCAGCGTCGCCCGCTCAATTTTCGCCCCGCCGATAATAACCGGTTCAAACAATGCTACCGGAACCGCGTTACCCTGACGGCTGATCTGCCAGGCGATATCGAGCAATTTTGTCGTTCTTCTTTCTGACGGCGGTTTCAAAGCTATCGCGTAATGATGATGATGATCGACAACCCACATATTGTCTACCTCTGAAAAAAGTCTATTATCATCCAGCGTAATAATCAGCCCGTCTGTTTCATATTCCCATTCAGAGCGAAGATTATTCATGTATTTATTATAATATTTATTAATATCTTCAGTTGTATCCGCTTTGTAAGAATCAACAGCATTAAAACCATTATTCTTGAGAAAAAGAATTTTATCATGTTCAGAAAATATCTGGTTCATTCCGGAAATTTGATAAACAGCGAAA
>CAYLTM010000102.1:9126-12817 GCA_964386495.1 uncultured Leptospirales bacterium | reverse complement strand
AGATCATCGCGGTTATCTTTTCTATTAATTATACCAACACAATTATTCCGCAAAGGCCGGCCTTCCGTGTTATACTCTGTATTTTTCGGCAGATAAAGTTCGCCGCGTATTTCTATACGCTCATTACTGAATTTTATCGCGGGTTTAATATCTTTCATAAATTCAGCGACATGCGAAATATTTGAACCGGTTAAGCCATCGCCGCGGGTCGCGACATACAGCAGCTTACCTTTTTCATAACAGCAGCTGGCAGACAGACCGTCAATTTTCGGCTGTATGCAAAACTTAAGATCAACAATTTTAATCTTCGCAATCCAGTTATTAACTTCTTCAACGGTTTTAGCTTTCTGCATCGATAACATTGGAATAATGTGTTTGATTTTCTGTTTTTCATTTGGATTACTCTGTGCAGTTTCCTGCATCCCGACCTTTGAAAAATATGGATTATCAGGTTCTATAGAACGCAGATCGTCTTCAAGCGCGTCAAATTCCTCATCATTCATAATCGGCACTAATGAATTATAATAAGCATCACGGGCTTCAATTAATAAACTGACTATCTCCTCTGAGGACATGGGTTCTCCTTTTAAATTCTAGATTTTATCTAATAAATCCGCATCATATTTTTCACGCAACTTATTTTATCAATATTTCTAATTTTTACCATAATCAGGCCGTCGATTATACATCGACATCCTGATTTAGTTTTTATTTTTTTTTATTGATATTTTATGACTCATTTGCATAAAATACTTTATAATGATTAAAGCAATACTAATTCTTTTAATATCCAGGGGAATTTATGAAACATAAAAAATGCCCAACCGGCAAATTCATATTACTAAAAACTTTTCTTCTTGGATATTCAATACCTTACCTAATAGTGCTGGTTACCAGTTTTTCCGGTAAAGATATTAAATCCGCCATGAATGTTTCGATGAAATATATTACTCTATCTGATAAATCCATCGGAATTTGGGGAGTCTGCCTGATCGCGGCAATCGCCGGTGTAATCTATTTTAAACCTGTTCAAATGTATTATGTTAAATACTTATCCGGTGCTAAAATATCTGACTGCCTTTGGAAATCCGCCTGCAGAAGAATAAACAATCTTGAAATTTTTATTATTCTGCTCTCGTTTTCCGGGTTTTTCACCGGAATGCTGCTGAATTTTATATCTAATCCGCATTCGAATCCTGAAATGAAAAATGTATTTTTTGGGATAGTAGACCAGATGCTTACAGCAGGATTAACCTCAATACTTTTAATTTTATCACTTTATAACATAACTGCCAGCGCCAGAGTTGTTTTAAGACTCGAAGAATCCGGTATTAAAAGAAGATTTATTTCCTATCAGGCTAAATTTTCTTATGTTTTTTTTGTGATAGTATTATTTTTATTTTTCCAAATGTTCGCTAGTGTTACTTTTTTTACTGAAGTTGGTGCTAGAATAGCGATTAACGCTTTTGAAAACGGTGAAATGGTACAGCTTAGTGATCATAAAAAATATAAAAATTATTTTGAAGACTATATAGAAAAACATGAGGACATTCATAATCTTTTTAAAGTTTTCATGGCGAAAACCATTGTGTTCCTTCTTTACATTTATATCACAATGGTACTTTTTAAGAAAATGCTCAGGCAGCAAATTTATACCGCAAAAGACAGTCTCGTTGATTTGAATTCCGGAAAACTGGATCTTGATAAACATATCGATATTGTTTTCAACGACGAGTTCGGGCAGATTTACCGTGAAATAAATAAGCTCATTGATAAACAAAAAGATGAGTTGTCCCATTCACAAAAAAGATTCTTTGATGTTGTTGAAAATGCCGCGGACTCCATAATTCTTTTTGACCGGAACGGAAAGATTATTTTATTTAACCCCGCCGCGGAAAAACTTTTCGGTTGGGAGCAGACTGATATTCTTGGAAAAAATTTCTGCTGCTGTGTTTCAGATTTCGATTTAAATAATAATATAAATTCCGAAAATGAATCATCACTGTCTCATAAGTGTAATATTGGCGAGCAGATATTCGACGACCCTGACAGCGCGATAAAGCTGTTAAAAAGATTTACGGGTCAAACTAAAAGCGGCGAGAAATTAATTCTGGAAAGCAATATCAGCCGATCATTTTTCAATAACGAAGTAACATACACTACGATTATTCGTGATATCACTAAGCAGGTTGAAATCGAAAATAATCTCAAAAAAGCAAAAGAAGATGCGGAAAACGCCAGTAGAATGAAAAGCGAATTTCTCGCGAATATGAGTCATGAGCTGCGAACCCCGCTGAACGCTGTACTTGGATTTACGCAGCTGCTGCAGAATGATAAAAATCTGACAGACACCCAGGTTGACAATATACGGACTATTTCAAGAAGCGGCGAGCATCTTCTGGCTCTCATTAATGATATCCTCGACATATCAAAAATCGAAGCGGGCAGATCTGTATACAGAGGTTGTTGAGGGAACACCGCGTTATTTAAATGGCGATCTTGGAAAATTAAGACAGGTGCTGATTAACATGCTGGGCAACTCTGTAAAGTTTACTGATGACGGCGGTGTCAGTCTTCTGGTTGGTACAGACGAGGATGGTATAAAATTCTCTGTCAGTGATACAGGCAAAGGAATCAGAGAGGATGAGCTTGAGACGATTCTTCAACCTTTTCGGCAGGCATCGAATACTAATCATGAAGGAGGAACCGGACTCGGACTCGCGATTTCGAATAGTTTCATCCGTATGATGGGCGGTAAACTTAACGTAGAGAGCCGTCTGGGAGAGGGAACTACCTTTACATTTATTCTCGACATGAATGAATCGCTGACTCCTCCCGTTGATATATCAGAAGGTTTTAAAAATGTCATAGGTATTGCGGGAAATAAAATTTATAAAATTCTTATAGTTGATGACAAAATTAATAATAGACTCGTTCTGAAGCTGATGCTCGAAAAAATCGGGTTTGTGACAATGGAAGCTAAAGACGGAAAGGAAGGATTTGAGAGAGCCTTTGAGTTTCAGCCGGATATAATTTTTATGGATATTCGAATGCCCGATATGGATGGTTATGATTCCGTAAAAGCTATTCGTTCAAAAGAAAGCGGTTATCGATTTAAAATATTCGCGTTAACCGCCAGCGCCTTTAATCATGATAAGGATAAAATTATATCATCCGGGTTTGACGGCTTTCTCGCGAAACCTTTCAGGCAATCCGAACTTTTCCATCTGATTGAAAGTGCGATTGATATTGAGTTCATTCACGAAGAAACATCAACCGCCGAAATATCACCTATACTAAACGAAGATTCTTTGAATTTTAAATCTATCGCAGGTGATATGAATATAACCGATCTGGATCTGCTGTCGAACCATCTTCTGATAAATGATTTTTCGGCAATGATAACCAAGGCGGAAGATATTAAAAAGCAGAATGAGACCCTTAAAAAATTTGCTGATTTAATAATTACTTACGCGAAGGACTTCAATGATGATAAACTCCAAATAATTCTGAATAAAGTTAGAGAGGCAAAATGAATTTTGATGAATTCCGCATTCTAATAGTAGACGACATAGAGGAAAATCTAAAGGTTCTCACAGAGACTCTGACACAGGAAGGCTTTAAGACTCTTCAGGCGAAAAACGGTGAGCGGGCTCTTCAGATTGCCGAGAAGGCTTTACCGGATCTAATA
>CAYLTM010000102.1:826-9116 GCA_964386495.1 uncultured Leptospirales bacterium | reverse complement strand
TGATATCAAAATGCCCGGTATGGACGGCTACGAAACTATTGAAAAACTTAAAGCGATTAATGTTGTGAAAGATATTCCTGTAATATTTATTTCAGCGTTGAACCAGATAGAAGACAAAGTAAAAGGCTTCAATGCCGGCGGTGTTGACTACATATCCAAACCTTTTCAAAAGGAGGAAGTCATAGCGAGGGTTACAACACACCTGAAGCTACGCAATACACAGAAAAAACTCGAAGAGGAAAAAGAAAAGTCAGACAGGCTTCTTTTAAATGTGCTTCCCGCCAAAGTCGCTGACGAACTGAAGGAGACCGGGAAAAGCGACCCTCAAATGTTTGAAGATGTTACTGTCTTTTTTTCGGATATTATTGATTTCACCAAACATTCATGCGGCATGAATCCGAAAGAACTCCTGAATGAACTAAATGATCTTGTCACAAAATTTGATGAAATTATGGAATCTCACGGCTGCGAAAGAATTAAAACTATTGGTGACGCATATTTAGCGGTCTGCGGTATACCTGAACCTAATAGTAATCACGCGAAAAATATAATCGACGCATCGATTGACATCATAAATTATCTGAAGGAACGTAATTTAAAAAGACCCACGCCGTGGGAAGTAAGAATTGGCGTGCACACCGGTTCTGTAGTCGGAGGAATTGTCGGTACAAAAAAATACATATACGACGTTTTCGGCGACACTATAAATACCGCCTCACGCATGGAATACAATTCTGACAATATGAAAATCAATATCTCCGAAGAAACCTACAAAATTGTTAAAGGAATATTTCCCACTACGGAACGGGAACCCGCTGAAATAAAAGGAAAAGGATTGATGAAGATGTATTTTGTGGAAATGTAAAAATTAATTTTGTGAATAAATAATATGTCCTAAGATTTTACGCGTGGGGAGATTACGTCGAATTGTAAGGCATAATGACCATTTATGGTTACATACAATTTATTAGTTATCCTGTCAAGTAAAGTCAAATATAAATGTAAATTGTCTATCGAGACCATGCATTGGTTTTATTCTTTACGAATTCGTATATTTTCCTTGCAGATAAAATCGCTTGTTCGACATCTTCCAAATCAGGCATCATCCAGTCATCCGGATAACGAAAACCCGTTGCAAATGGACTTAGAAATATAGCATCATCTATCAAATTTATGAAATTTTCATCTATAGCAATGCATTTTTCAAGAATCGGCTTTAAATGATGCGTTTTTTCAATCTCTTGTTCATTGTAAACAAGAAAACTCTTTAATGCTTTTTCAGCACACTGCTGTGTATGATATATACTTGTATCAAGAAGTTCGGAATTAACAAGAATTTCCGCAGATTTCAGGTCATGATCTGCCTTTAACAACCACTCTTCATAAGGCTTCATATAACTTAACTCCTTTTTGTTCTATTTTATATTGGAGAGTTGATGGGTGACCTGATTTTTCTTTAAACTCATTAATAGTATATACCAATAGGTCAATTGGTTTTTCAATAGACCATAATTCTTTTAAGCCAACCTGAACTCTTTTGTAGCTCTTTTCATCGCTTTCTTCAACGATTACCGCAATATCTATATCACTATGTTGTTCAGGAGTCCCCCACGCATAAGAACCAAAAAGATAAATCAGTTTTGGATTGTAAACATTTTGAAGTCTTGATTTAATTTCCTCTAGTATAGATTTTTCATCTAAACTCATTTCATACATTTGTTATGCCCGCCAAGTTGTTCTTGATAGATTCAATCATCATTTGTACTTCGGCTCCGTGTATGAATAAAGGTCATGCACATTGCCCTCAATCTGAGCGGCAACAGTCCGTAATTCAAAACGCATATCGCCTGAATACAGTCTATTGTGAAGAGTGAGAATATCTTTAACGCCGACATCCTGGAAAGCATGCTTAACACCTTGAACCAGGTAAGGGATATAATCCATCAAAGATCCTTTGTCGATGACCGAACCGGAAACACCCTGTGCGACCTTAATCTTTGAGTCTTCCGCGAAATATCTTTTATCGCCGCCTTTATCCATTGCCTCAAGCGATGCCATTCCTCTGTAGCGTTTAAGGCGGATACCGTTTTCATAAAAGTATTCACCTGGAGACTCGGCAGTTGCGGCAAACATGGAACCCATCATCACCGACGAAGCACCTAAAGAAAGAGCCTTCATGATATGACCAATCGTGGAAATACCGCCATCCGCGATAACAGGAATGCCTTTCTCTTTTGCGTATTTAGCTGTTCTGTAAACAGCCGTTCCCTGAGCACGGCCGGAAGCCATGGTCATTTGCGTTGTGCAGATAGAACCGGGTCCCATCCCTATACGAAGAGCGTCCGCACCCGCATTAATCAGATTATCACATTGACCGGCAGTAACGACATTCCCGGCAATGACATCTATAGAAGGATATTTATTTTTAATAAACTTAATCATCTCAACCTGAAAAATAGAACTGCCCTGAGCCGAGTCGATAACGACAACGTTGATGCCTGCCTTCACGAGCTCATCCAGACGTTCCCTGGATTCATCTCTCGATGAAATTGCAGCACCGACCATAAGCTGTTTACGGTTGTCCTTCGAAGCGAAGGGAAATTCCCTATTTTTCAAAAGATCATTTCTGCACATTAAAGCGACCATCCTGCCATTTTCATCAACGATCGGCAGTTTGCCTTTTTTTGACTCACGGAGAATCTTGTTTGCTTCCGAAAGAGAAATCCCCTTGTCTGCGGTAAAAAGATTAGTAGTCATAACATCTTTAATTTTTTTCGAGTAATCAGTTTCAAAATCGATATCGCGGTTAGTAACAATACCAATCAACTTGGAATTCAATTTACCGTTTTCAGTAATAGGAATCCCGGAAAAATTATATTTATTTTTAATTTCAAGAACGTCTTTAATAGTATCATTAGGCGACAAACAAATAGGATCTGTAATAAAACCATTTTCGTAACGCTTAACTTTGCGTACTTCCTCAACCTGCTGATCAATTGTGTTGTTATAATGAATAATCCCGATACCGCCGTTAAGAGCCATTCCGATAGCCATTGATGATTCTGTCACAGTATCCATCGGGCTGGATACAAACGGGCGCTTCAATACAATGTTTTTAGAAAACCTGGTTTCCAGACTAACCGCATCGGTCGCGAAATCAATGTAATCCGGCAAAATGATTATATCATTATATGTTAAACCGCTGACTGAGTTAAAAAGTTCTTCCGCAGAAAATCCGTCTTTATTCATAAAACCTCCATTAAGGCAAAAACCTATTACGAGTCAGATGAATAATAATTAACGAAAATATCAAGAAATTATTTTGAAGTATTAACATTACAGAATTTCTAATTAGTATTTTGGGCTATATTCATTAATTCCAAATACGCCCCCAAACCTCCGAAGGGAGCTTTCCTAATCTCACACATATGTGAAAATGTTAACATTTTCACCGAACAAAGTTCTCCCGGACGGGTTTTCTTCTATTTGTAAAGACTGTCAAAGATAAATCGTCTGCCAAATTAATTGTCAATTAAAATAATCATACAGATTGTAGTGTTTATATTTTTCGTATTATATAATACATAAATATTTTACATACATATTATATGTAAAACAAAGAAAAATTCCTTATTTCGTTTTTTTTTATTGACAGTTTTCAATATTTTTTATTACTATATTTTTGTTGATACCAGCCGTAAATGTTGTTATATTCTGTAATGAATTTTTCGATAATATTACAAATGAGTTTTCAAAAAATCAATTTCGAGGCAAAATTTATTGATTTTTTTGAAAAGATTTCATTGACAATATTATGTCTCATTTCATAATGCCAACGATTAAACATAAAAAAAGGAATAATTTATGAAATCTAATACTAAAGTGCCAGTCGAAGTTTATTCAAGAGTTGTCGGTTATTATAGACCTGTTAACCAATGGAATAACGGAAAAAGAGATGAATTTTGCGCGCGTAAAGAATACAATCCTGACAACATCCGCAAAGACATTGTTTGCAAAGAAGAAGTTGAAGTTCAGGTTATCGCATAAGCTACTCCACAACTACGAGATCTTCGGGCGGTAGGCCGGTGTATACAGCATCACTAAGAGTTCTACTGCCTGTGTTGAAAATCCGTATCCCGGGATTTTCGATGTTTTTATCACATATGTAAATATCGTCTTTATAACTTTCAATTCGCCAGAGATAACCATTTTTGTTGCCGTTCATAAGAATTACAAACTTGCTGTCCGGCTGATCAGGATTAATAAAAACAAAGCGGGTATTCCCTTTTTCATCAATTGTGGTCATATAAAATTCAGATTCAGATAAAACGACAAAATCCGTAATGTCGGACTCCATGGAACTTTCTCGAACAACAACGCCGTCAACCGTAATAGAATCATCACTTATTGAAAGTTTAATAATCCCGCCGTCATAATGCTTATTACTGTTTACAATATTAAATTTACCGACACACGAAACAAAAAGATAATCATCAGATGAACCGTTATAATTCTTACCGGAGATAAATCGCATCAGGGAATATGGATTCATATAGTTTTCGCCGTCAACACCCACCAGCGGAATTTTCTGAACAATCTCATTGACGGCTGTATCAATGGCGATTATCATTCCATATGATTTCGGAGTCCAGTCAGTTGTATCGAGCCGCTGCAGAGTAACAAACAGTAAACCTTTTTTTTCATAATAGTACATCGAGGCAGCGCATGGAAAAGAACCATTGTAGCCAAACCCGGAAATATCAATGCTTTTCACAGTTTTATTATTGTTGATGTCAATGACCGCAATATATTTTTCATTATACAATGATACGTACATATAATTGTTGATTAAAGCTACATCGCTGGGATTCGGATAATTGTATTTATTTTTTCTCAGAGATATTTCACTAATGATTTCGTAATTACCCCTGGGATCCAGAATCTGTATATTATCCCGACCCATTCTGTTGATAATAAAAACTTTTTCCTGAAAATATCTTACGGCAATATCAGTATGCACCCTCGACGATCCTATATCATTATAGGATTTTTTTGTATAAAGATCGATTGTAGAATATGAAGCGGAATCCACCGAGTCCGTAGTAGCGACAAAAAGCACATTGCTCGAAGGCGATATCGGTACTGTGAAATCCGGCGAACAACCCGGGAATAACGATAAATTAAGTGCCGTTGAAATTATTAAATTTACTAATGTTGATTTTTTATTTATCATATAGTTAGGTGATTAACGGACGATAATTTTTGCAAGTAAAAACCAGATTCTCTCTAATTATTGTACTAATATGTTTCAGTAAAATTTCCGAAAATGAAATATAGAATTATTTTACAGGATTTTGGTTGAACTTCATATGCGGAAATTTTCACATTATTTAATAATTTCGATCATAGTGTTTCTCTTTGCTATCACAGGGGCGGAGGCGGGCTTTCCGTTATCTGTTTATTTGAAAACAGACAGATTATCATTTGATTCAGAAAAGAATATTTTCATAGAAGTTCATGTAAAAAATATGACAGAGTCTACAGTGTCATTCATGGTATACGAACCGGAATATACGACTTTCCAACCGATCGTTTATGACATGACCGGTAGAGAAGCTCAGACAAAAGTTTCATACCGGCTGGAAAATAAGAGATGCGAGGAATTCGTTAAACCGCTTACAGCAAGAGAAGTAACGCTGGCTGCAGGAGAAACGATAATACGCAGAATGAATCTGAATGATTACTATGTGTTTAAACCTGACACGAAGTACAAAGTCGGGATATTCTTTTTACCGGATGCGAAAATCCCGGTTGTTTTAAAGGGCGACAATAAAATTTTTATTTCGACAATTGTGCCGGTTGAAAATAAAATTATAAAGGACGCTATCGTTCAGGACAAAGGCATCGCGCCGTCTGAAATTGTCCGGCTGTTTTTATCGGCAGAAAAAAACAAGGAATGGCGCAACTATATCAAATATATCAACTACGACAAATATATTAATTCATTTCCGGATTTTTCCACACAGTACAGTTCCACCAATGACGCTATAAAAGAAATTGTTCTGAAAAATTTTAAAACATATTTGACAACTCCCAGAAACGATTTCATTATTGATTATGAAATTGTCGATGAAACAATTTCTGATAAAAATATTGACAAAATGACAGCTGTAGTGAAGGCTAAGGTTAAACGGGAAGGCGCCGGAAAACCTTTCATCTATGTTTATTCATATGAACTGGAAAAATTCAGCGATTACTGGCAGATCACTAATGTTACGGCTACCGTAACAAGGGAAAACAAGAAATGACGGAAATTTTATCACAGGAAGAAATAGATTCCCTCCTAACCGCGATATCCACGGGTGAAGCAGTACCGGATGAGGTGTCTCATACCGAACAGCGAAAAGTCAAAATATATGACTTCCGCCGTCCGGATAAATTTTCTAAAGACCAGATTCGTACATTGCACATGATGCATGAGACCTTTGCGCGATTAACCTCTACCGCGCTGTCGGCGCAGCTTCGCGCGCTTGTTGGAGTCCATGTCGCTTCGGTGGATCAGCTTACCTACGAGGAGTTCATCCGTTCAATACCTAACCCGACTACTCTCGCGGTAGTCAACATGGATCCGTTGAAAGGTTCAGCGGTTCTTGAAATTGACCCGTCCATCACCTTCACTATAATTGACAAACTTTTCGGCGGCCGGGGAGAACCCGCTAAAATCAGCCGCGAGCTTACTGAAATCGAGTTATCCGTTATGGAGGGTATAGTCGTCCGTATACTTGGAAATCTTCGTGAATCGTGGTCGAACGTTATCGATTTACGACCACGATTAAGCACGATCGAGACGAACCCGCAGTTCGCGCAGATAGTACCGCCGAGTGAGATGGTTGTATTAATTACGCTTGAAACTAAAGTCGGCGAAGTCGAGGGGATGACTAATCTCTGTTTGCCGTATATCACTATTGAACCTGTTATTTCAAAATTTTCCGCGCAGTACCTATTTCATCCATTAGAAAAGGTGCTACTGATGAAAATTCTCAGATTATTCAAAATCGTCTCGAAAACGTTAAACTTAATGTCGTCGCGGAAATCGGCGATGTGCCTGTAACTCTTGAGGATATTGTGCGTCTGCAGGCTGGCGATGTTATGAAACTTCCAAACACGAAGACCGATAGTGAAATGACGGTCAAAATTGAAGGCAGAAGAAAATTCAAATGCAGACCGGGTCTGGTCGGCAGCAGGGTCTCCATACAGCTCGGCGAAAGAATCTTCGACGTGCCGGATGAATTACTTGTTACGAAAAAAGAAGAAGAAGAAATGGGTTGATCAAAAGAGGTTAATTATGCTGGCTAAGTCAAAAAACAATCGCGTCATTTTCGGTGTCTGCGGCGGTATAGCTGAATGGCTCGGCTGGGATCCCACAATCGTCCGTATAATCTACATACTTGCTTCAATATTATCCGCCGCTTTCCCTGGAATTATTGTGTACATTATACTCGCGTTAATTATGCCGAACAAAAACTGATTGTTGCGATTGGATTTCGGTTGAAACGCATGGTCGGCGATTAATTAGAAGTTCCTCAAAGAGAGTGCCGTCAAAAGGGGTGGGATTCTTGATATAAGAATTCAGGATCCATATCCAAACCATTTTCCCACTCAATTGTATCGAATGAAACTTTTATTCTTTTAAAGAATTCGACATTAAGTAATTCTTTAAATTTGCCTCTGCTTAAATACGGAAGTGCGTCGAATATTTTTTTTTCATTGTTATCAAAAAATAATATCAATTTATAATCTTTATAATAATCGACAGATATAATACTGCGATACATATAATACCACCTATCTTAATGGAGCGATTTTAAAAGGAGCTTCACCATTTTGTGCTAATTCCCAATTAGCGAGTAAATCTTATTTATGCAATTCTGCCCAGGCTTCTACTAATTTTTTTTGTTTTACCGGAAAATCACCTTCTATCATTGTACAGTTGTTAATATCAAAAATTGCTTTATTGTCCTGATAATAAGCATGAAAATGAGGTGGGTTATGTTCACTTTTTCCAGTGTACAGTCTTATTATTATACCAAAGAAAAGACTAATAGTCGGCATAATCGAACTCCTCTTCATAAATTTATTTGATGATGGATGCTAATGAGTATTTGTCAATAGTTATTATAGTGCAAGATATTAATTTTGGAGAAATATTTAGAATATGGTAGTTGTTTTTCTTCGAAGAGGTAATATTATGCAGCGTGAATGACTACACCTTCCCGTCGAGCTATTTCAA
>CAYLTM010000102.1:0-816 GCA_964386495.1 uncultured Leptospirales bacterium | reverse complement strand
CTGTCATCTCGTTCCCATTGAATTACACCACAGTGAATTGGTTCTATCCTGCTGTCGATTTTTGCGGCTATTTCCCAAAGTGATTCAACATCCGATAACGAATATTCTTTATCGAAAATAGGAGATACAACCACCAGATCAATATCGCTATTACTATTTGAATTGCCTTTTGAATATGATCCGAATAGAATCCCCTTATCAATCAGAATCCCTGTTGAATTTAATTTTTCAATGTATTTGCGAATAATTTTTACAATAGCTTCTTCAGCCATAGCATTACCTCCTCGGTTTTAGATATATATGCTTCGACTGTTTCCCTTGATGGCAATGGAATATTATTTTCCGGATATCTTCCTTCTATATTAAAAATATTCATTTTTGCAAGAAAATTTAATATTTCATCTGTTAAGGTCAAATTTGATAATTCTGACAACCGGATTAAATTATGTGTTCTGGGTGGAATGTCATTTGTTATCTTACTAACATGAGCTTTTAGTATTTTTTCGATCGCTAAGTGCAAAAAAAATAGTGAATGCCGTATCTTGTTTGAGGAAAAAAGAGTTTTTGCTATAATAAGCTCCTCTTCTGCACCTTCTAACCAAAATGATATTTGTTTTTCAATATTAATCATATTGTTTAATTGTAGATGATGTATAAATAATTGTCAAGATTTTAATTTTTAAATCAATTTATTGAGGGGGCGGAATTTTTGATTTTGAAATCAGGATTTAATAAGCACGTTATTATCGTTGAGACGCGGTTCCGTTGAGCCGCGATAGTATCCGTTGAGCCGCGATAGTATCCGTTGAGCCGCGA
>CAYLTM010000101.1:13646-14333 GCA_964386495.1 uncultured Leptospirales bacterium | reverse complement strand
CAGCAGTAGTATATTCGCATGGAACATCTATGCCGATTATTATAGATGAAAAAGGTTTCTTTAAAGCGTTTAAAGGAAGAATAAGCGAAAGTAAAATAATCGAGTTAGATGTGAAAAATGATGAAAAGACACAGGTTTATGTAAAGGATTATCAGCTTGATCCTGTTACAGATAAAGTAATTCATCTAGATTTTTACAAAATTACTGCTAATGAAAAAATCAGAACAATGGTACCTCTTGAGTTTGTTGGAATAGCAATAGGAACTAAAATGGGCGGTATTTTTGAATTAGTTGAAAGAGAACTTGAAGTAGAAGTATTACCGAAAGATCTTCCTGAAAAATTTGTGATTGATATTACTAAACTGGAAGTTAATCAGTCCATAACTATTAAAGATATTCCTGTTCCTGAATCGTTAACTTTTATAGCTGACAGTAATCATGTAGTTGCCCATGTCGTTGTTCTTAAAGTTTCTGATGAAGATAAAGAATCCAGTGCAGCAGAATCAACTGATACAAAAGCATAAATATTTTTAAGGGAAAAATTTTATTATTTGACTTTATTATGATCTGTAATTACAACTATATTACTTGTGTGACTGGAAACTGCGGCATATTTATATGCCGCGCAATCTACTGAGATTGCGGATTCAATTAAGCAGGGGGGATTATTGAAATTAATAGTTGGAT
>CAYLTM010000101.1:6974-13636 GCA_964386495.1 uncultured Leptospirales bacterium | reverse complement strand
ATTTGGAAATCCCGGCGAAAAATTTGAGAACAATAGAAAAAATATTGGTTTCAAAGTAATCGATATTCTTGCGAATAATGCGAGCATTGAAGTCCGTGTAAAGAAAAAAAAATCAATAATTGGCAGAGGGAAAATAAAGAACAATGGTATTGTTCTTTTAAAACCGCAGACCTTCGTTAATTTGATTGGCGAGTCAGTTCTATATATTGCATCTTTTTTAAGGATTGATGTAAAAGACCTCATTTGTATTTATGAGGATCCCACATTAGAGTTAGGTGAACTTCGAGTTGACTATTATCAGTCTCGTTTTACTCATGAAGGTGTTGAATCCATCCGAAAAAGTCTGAGATCCAATAAATTTGCGAAGGTTCGTATTGGCGTTGGTCAGCCTGAAGAGAATGAAGACAAGGAAGCCTACTTACTAAAAGATTTTACTGAAGACGAGCAGATGATCCTTATTAATGTTTTGAATCAAGCGGAATGTGCTGTTCTGGATTTAATAACTGGAACAATAGAAGATGTTCAGAATAAGTATAATCCAGAAGGTGCCCAAAAACAGGAAACCAGAAGAATCATCGTCCGAAAGATTTAATTGCCCAATTTTCTTCGATTGATACCAGAAATTATTTAAATGTATACAGGAAGTCAATTTATACGGAAAATATAAATAAGCTTCCTGAAATATACAATTTGCAAAATTATATATTTGACAAATTTTATTAGTAATTTATTACGTAAGCAGTAGTATAAACACCTTAGGAAATTCGATTTTTATTTATTGAAACAATTTCTAACAGGGTACAAGTTTAATAGGAGGAGTTATGTATATAATTACATTGATTATTTTTTTCGCGATTTCACTATTACTGATGCTGGCAATTTATTATTTTTTAACTTTGGTTATGTCAAAAAACGATTATACAAAAGATGATCTAACAGGGTTCAGAAATTTTCTCAAAAATATTGTACCATCTCTTGCTGATGATTCTTCACATATAACTATATTTTCTGTTTTTACATCCGCTTCTGTATTAGGAGTATTATTAACGCAGCTTTTTACTAGCTGGATAATTAATTCCATAATACCAATTGGATTATTATATCTGCTGTTTTATTTTTTAAGAAAAACTTATCTTGAAAGATACGCGTTTAACGAAGGTTCTTTTAAAAGCAATATCGTTAATATATTTTTAATTCAGAATTCTTTATTTTTGACATGCTTTTCAATAGGAGTACTTTCGTCGATTACTTATAATCAGCTGTCAACTGCTAATACACAACCATTATTTTTTGTTTTAGACGCTTCTGCGATAATGGCTTTTATTTTTTATCAAATGAAGGCTCTGTTTGCTAAGGAGAAAAAAATTTCCTTAAAAAAAGATGAATCGCTGAAATAATCCATAAATTATATAGTTAGCACAATGTTCCTTTATATGTCTAAAAAAATCGCAATTCTGATTAAACCATTACCGGAGTTAGTATGGCTGATTTAAAACTTACAAAAAATGAAAAAAGCTGGATACTTTATGATGTAGCGAATTCTGCTTTCGTGCTAATTATGGTAACAACCCTGGGACCATTTTACTTTAAGGAAGTAGCTTCCAAGGGTATAGACAATGCAATATCAACATCAAACTGGGGATTCGCTCTATCGGCTTCATCCTTTGTTCTAGCTGTGTTGTCACCGATACTTGGTTCCTTTGCCGACTACAAGGATGCAAAAAAGAAATTTCTTTTGTTCTTCCTTTTGCTGGGTGTAATTTCGACATTGCTGCTGACGACTGTTACAGAAGGTGCGTGGTTTCTTTTTATCATGTTGTTTATGTTAGGTAAAGTGGGTTTCCAGGGCTCTAATGTTTTTTATGATTCACTCCTTGTTGATGTTACAACTGAGGATAAAATGGATAAAGTATCCGCTCATGGTTACGGATGGGGTTATATTGGAAGTACGATTCCTTATATAATATGTCTAGTTACTTTGACAATGTATAAAAAAATGACCGGTGATCCAAGCGGTTTTCCCATGACAGTCGGCAGAATAGTGTTTGTAATAACCGCAATATGGTGGGCTGTCTTTTCGGTACCGCTGTTCAAAAATGTAAAACAGATCTATTCTGTAAAAACACCTGAAAATCCAATAACCGGTGCATTTTTGAGAATTGTTAATACTTTCAAAGAAATCAGCGGATATAAACAAGCTTTTATTTTTTTGCTGGCATATTTTTTCTTTATCGATGGGGTTTATACAGTAATTGGCATGTCAGTCGCCTATGGGTATGACCTTGGTCTCAGTGCAACATTTATGGCAATAGTTGTACTTCTCATACAGATAGTTGCATGGCCGTTTTCAATATTGTTTTCAAACCTTTCCAGATATTTCGGAACAAAAAAATTGATTTATTTTGGTATTACTGTTTATATTGTGATTACTATATTAGCGTTTATGATTCCTTCTTTTGAAGATATTAAGTCAAAACAGATACTTTTTGGAATTATAGCATTGATGGTAGCATCTTCTCAGGGTGGAATACAAGCCTTGAGCCGTTCCTATTTCGGAAAACTAGTACCAAAAGACAAATCAGCTGAATTTTTCGGTTTTTATAATGTAGTCGGTAAGTTTGCCACAGTATTAGGTCCTCTTATTATCGGTATTGTAACAAGAAATACCGGTGAATCTAAATTTGGAATATTAAGCCTGGTGTTTCTTTTTATAATCGGTGCAATTTTCCTAGTGTTTGTAAAAAAAGATGAAATAACTTCAGAGGAATAAGCGAATAAAATGTCATGATTAACCAATTCATCAGAGGGCTTACTCAATATACATAAGCCTTCTGACACTGTAACATAATAAATTTCAATTATAAATCAGTATTGAATTCTCTCGGATATAATTTCCTTTCCAAAAAATTTTGCACCACGTTCGTTGAAAAGCTCAGCAGAATCGGTCGTTAAAAACTGAATTATTCCATTTTTACCGCATGAAGAATCAATATCATCATGCCTTTTAAGATAATCACATAGACTGACCGCGACAATTTCGTCCTGTGAAATAATGTTAATACCGGAAGGTGTATGCTTTTTTATAACATTGCTTAATAACGGATAATGTGTACAACCTAGAATGATTGTATCGATTAAATTATTTTTTTTTAAAAGATTACTAATGTTTTTTTCCACAAAATATTCGCAGCCAGGATTATCGATTTCATCATTTTCTACCAACGGAACCCAAATTGGACAGGCTTCCTGAGTAACTTTAATATCCTTAAATAATTTATTAATTTCTATTACATATGAATTTGACTGAATAGTACCGACAGTTCCCAGAATGCCGATGTTGCCTGTTTTTGTGATGCTGCCCAATATTTCAACTGTTGGACGAATTACACCAAGAACCCGTCTTTCGGGATCGATGATCGGTAAATCCTTCTGCTGGATATTTCTTAAAGCCTTCGCGGAAGCGGTGTTGCAGGCAAGTAATACCAGACGACAACCTCTGTCAAATAAAGTCTGCACAGCCTGAATAGTATACTTGTAAATTAAATCAAATGAACGGTTTCCATAAGGTGAGCGGGCATTATCTCCAAGATATATAATATCATATTCAGGAAGCTTTTCCGTAATTTTTTTTAAAACAGTCAGGCCGCCGTAGCCAGAATCAAAAACGCCTATAGGTGCCATAGTGATATCCTACACGGTTTTAGAAAGTTGATCATATAACTGTTTCGCTAAACCTAAATTAGAATTTTTTGAAACAGATAGTGAATACTCATTATACAACATGTCTTCAAAATATTCCTCAGCTTGACCGCCATGAAAAAGCTCTCCTTTTTCAACAGTCTTTTTAAGACCCTTCAGCATTTGACCAACAAAAAGAGACTCCGCTTCAATACAACTGTCCCAAAGTTTCTGATCCTGAGGTTTTTTATTATGCATTTCAGTATTCAGCATTTTTGAGAAACAACTGTCCATATTTGTAAGTTTACTTTTTACAGAGTCCAATTTTGCGTTAGCCGGATTAAAACCATTTATTGAGTTTAACATATTTTTACCTACTTTATAATTAGTTCCGCGTGCAAAGCACCCGCGTCTTTTAAAGCGCGAAGTATCGAAATAATATCTGTTGTAGTCAAACCGATATAATTTAGGGTTTCAACAAGATCCTTAACCGATGATGAGTCTTTCAGTTCTACAGCACTTACTTTGGTTTCAACACCTTCAACACGGATAGTTATACCATCTTTTGATACCACACTTTCCGAAATTTTTACATCACCGCCCATTACAATCGTTCCGTCTTTTTCGTTAACAATGACTTTCGCCTGATACTTTGGAGTTAATTCAATTTCCTGAATTCCTGCAATAAATTCCGACATCGGAATATTAGCCGGAATAACATATTGAATTTTTCCAGACTGTAGTATTGATGGATTGGACTCTGGATACTTTTCTTTGGACTGTTTAATAAGATCATCCGCGACTGAAAAATCCCAGTTTTTCAAAACAAATGATATTGTGTTATTATTAGCGAATGTAGATTCGATGTCTTTTTCTACAATAGCGCCCATAGGTATGATTCCATTGGTTTTTATCGCTTTTCCGCCGGCGCCGCGTTTTTCATTCATGTTTGATATTTTGCCCTGTGCGACCGCGTACACCAAGTTGTCCGCACCTCGAAGCGGGGATTGTATTAATATACCGCCTTCAAGGGATTTAGCGTCGCCAATCGAAGATACAGAGATATCTATTCTGTCGCCTATACGTGCGAACTCAGGTAGGTTATCATAACGGCGGCGACATTTTTTGTTTTTGCAGATTCGCCTTCTTCAAGACCAAGATTTTTCAGAAGATTTCTCAAAGAAGAATTGGTTATAGGAATTTTGGAATCACCAGTACCTTGAAGACCGACAACAAGACCAAACCCGAAAATCTGGTTTTCCTTTAAACCGTCGATGTAGGATATATCCTTCATCTTAACAGTAATTTCCGCGCTTGCTGTAAATATTGATAATAATAAAATTATTGCTGTAGGAAATATTATATTTTTCATAATTACCTGTTAAGCTCGCCAAGCATTTTCTGGAGATAGTCAATTATTATCTGCTGTTTTTCCTGTTCGGTCAGGTTCGAGTTAGCCGTTTCATCCAGCTGTAGGGCAGGTCTGTTGATGGTCATTCCAGCACCAAGTTTTGTCGTAGCTATTTCCATTCTGAAATTTGTGACATCAGAAGAGTTTATGCTGCGTCCTTTTAATAATTTTGGATTAATTGTTCCGCTTACGCTTATTGTGTTCGCGATTCCGTTAAAAATAAGCTGTCTGGCACCGCCTACAGAATAATTACCATTAGGCTGTAACTGTTCAACAGTCGCTGCGAGCTTAATAGCGATGTCGCCTTTTCCTTCAATCTTTATTGAGTCGTCATTTGATATGCTTTTGTCAGCCGCGATTTTTGGCAAAAATCCAGTGATAGTCATATCTGGATTACTTGAAACATTTGATACGTTTTTATTTTTTAGATCTATATTGAATTTAATTTTTGTAACATCATTGATGTTGATTATTACTGTATCACCCGGTTGAAGATTTTCTGCTGAAGAGTAGATATTTCTTTCTCTCCAAAGTGTCGCACGGAGACAAGCTACTGCAGATATCAGCAAAAGACAATACAGAAAAATTTTTCTCAAAGCGGAACCTCCGCTGTTAAATCATTTTTAACTACACCTTTAACCCGTTTATTTGAGGGTAGTCTTATATAGACATTTTCACCGGCGGAAGCCCCTGCTAAAGCTGTGCCGATTGTTTCCACTGAGATACTGCCGCGGATTACTTTGATGTTAACAGCATCACCCTTCGAAATTTTTTTTTCTGATGCCGCGTTATTTTCAATTAAACGAACCGCGGTTCCGAAAACTGAAAAATCAGATATTCCACAGCTCTTTAGAAAAGCATTAACTTCCTTACCGTCAATATATCTGTCATTCATAATACTCGACGGGATTACCGCGTTCTTTAATGTATTAGTGTCGGCAATGCTGCCTTCAATATTTGCTATATCGGAAAGAAGAAGAACTTTGTTTTCCTCGACAACAACTTTTGAATATAGAAATAGCTTTACTTCTGCGAAAAGATTACTGCTCATCAAAATAATCAAAATTGTTGTAAATATAAATCTAGTCATTACCGTTTCAAACCTATTGCTGTTCCAAGCATTGAATCTGATGTTTGTATCGCTTTTGAATTTGTCTCATAAGCTCTCTGAGCAACGATCATATTTACCATTTCTTCAACGACTTTCACATTCGACATTTCAAGAAATCCCTGATTAGTATTAGCCATTCCTTCAAGACCTGGCTGCCCTGGAATTTCCGGACCAGACGCGCCGGTAGTTTTAAAAAGGTTTCCGCCGATACTTTGAAGACCTGCCGGATTCACAAATCTGTATATTTCCATAATTCCAACATCAATAGGATCTTCTTCACCGAAAACTTTTACAGTAATACGGCCGTCTTTACTGACAGTAAGTGATTCCTTGTTAAAGTTTTCAGGTAAAATCACAGGCGGCTCTAAAAGATAACCATTAGAGGTAACAAGCTGTCTATTTGAATCAATTTTAAAGGAACCATCTCTTGTATAGGATTCTGTACCATCAAAAAGAATTATT
>CAYLTM010000101.1:4575-6964 GCA_964386495.1 uncultured Leptospirales bacterium | reverse complement strand
TTCACCATCAAGAGCAATATCAGTATTATTCTCTGTCTGCTGTAGACTTCCCTGAGAAAACATTTTCTGAGTAGCTGAGACTTTCGCTCCGTGTCCAACCTGGATTCCTGTAGGCACCTCGGAAATTTCAGTAGCGGGAGTTCCTGCCATTAATAGAGTCTGATAAAGGAGATCTTCAAACTCAGCTCTTTGCTTTTTGAATCCCGTAGTATTAACATTCGACAAGTTATTCGCAACAGTGTCCATATTAAACTGCTGGGTTACCATTCCTGAAGCAGCTGTCCAGAGTGATCTCATCATAATATTACTCCATAAAAAAAAATGATTTACAGACATTTCTATATGTATTATGTCGGTTAAAGTAAATATTTACATTAGCAGTTTACTGAAAAACAGTGACCTCAAGGAATGTTTTATTATGGAAAATAACCGATTGTTGAAATTATTGGATAACATATCCGATTCATTATTCATTATTTCAAATGAAGATACTGTTATATTTATAACTGAAAATATTTACAATATTATAGGATATAGAAAAGATGAAATTATAGGAAAAAAGTTCCAATCTTTTATTTCTCAAAATGAAGCTGAAAATTTAAATAAAATATTTGTAAAACTTAACAATAATCAGAATTATGAACAAAAATTTAAGATAACGACAAAACGTGGCGAAACCAGATGGGTTAGTACAGAATTTGTTTATCTTGATAGTGAACTTGATAAACCTGAAATTTATGGTGTTATTAGAGATATTACCGAGCAAATTAGAAACGAAGAAAATATCCAGCGAAAGGGGATTATTATCTCTTCCATGGCGGCAGCCACTAGTGAATTATTGATTAATAGAAATACTACACAGGCTATCGTTAATTCTCTAGAAATTCTCGGAAAAGCGGTTGATGTTGATCGCGTTTATATTTTTAAAAACTGTAAAAGTTTAACCGAACCTAATGAAACTTATACATCATTAATCTATGAATGGAATTCAGATAAGGATCTCGAAAAAAAAGACAAGGATTTTCTAAAATCAATACCGTTTACAAAAATAAGCGGATTTATCAGCAGTTTGGAAAATTCAGGCATTTATATGAAAATGGTTGATAATTTTCCAGATTCAATTTATAAGGAATATTTTATAAGTCAACATGTATTATCGATTTTAGCATTACCGATTTATATTGATGATTATTTTTGGGGGTTCACAGGATTTGCAGATTGTAAGAATAAACGGCAGTGGCAGAATGAAGAATTTACAATTCTAAAATCATTTATGATTTCAGTTGCCGGTGCGATCGAAAGAAAAAATATTGAAGACGCTTTATTTAGAGAAAAGGAAAAGGCTGAAACGGCAAATAAAGCAAAATCTGAATTTCTTGCAAATATGAGTCATGAAATCAGAACTCCAATGAACGCGATAATAGGAATTTCTAGCATGCTGACTAAATACCAATCTGATAATCTGACAGAAAAACAACGAGACGCAATAAAAATTATTAATGAAAGCGGAGTAAGATTGATGAATCTTGTTGATGATATTCTGGATCTTTCAAAGGTTGAAGCCGGTAAAATGAAAATTGAGGAGCATGAAATAAATTTTACAAAGTTTCTGGCGGAAATCAACAAATTCGCTGAAAGTCTTTTAGAAGAACTGAAGTCATCTGTAAAATTTAACATAAAATTAATGACAACTATTCCAGAAATTATTCACACCGACGAAACGAGATTAAACCAGATTCTTGTTAACCTTTTAAGTAATTCGGTTAAATTTACTGAGACAGGCGATATTACATTGCTGGTCTCTCAAAATGACAAAAAAATATACTTCACAATAAAAGATACCGGTATTGGGATAGATCAAAATAATCTAAATCGGCTTTTTGTAAAATTCACACAGCTGGACAGCAGTGATACTAGAAAATATAAAGGAACCGGGCTAGGTCTGGCTTTATGCAAACAGATTGTAAATTTAATGAATGGCGATATTTCTATTCAAAGTAATTACGGTACCGGTACAGAAGTTACTTTTTTTATTCCTATACATAATTCCAGCTTGAACAATAAAATATCTTACACTGATCTGAAAAATAATATTATATCACGCTTTACGGCTAATGACTCATTAATATCAAATGTTATTAATACTTTCAGCACTGCCAGAATACATCGACAATCTGGAAAAAGCTATTAATGCTGAGGATGCTGAACACATTCGAAATCACGCGCACAAGCTGGTAGGTGCTTTATATAATTTTCTACCGCCTGACGCACACATTTGTCAGGTTTTAAAATCTATAGAAAAGGCTGATGATATTAATTACATTCTAAAATGTAAAAAACTTTTTCAGGAAATTCTGCCTGAAATAAAAAATTTTGAAAATATTCTCGA
>CAYLTM010000101.1:2479-4565 GCA_964386495.1 uncultured Leptospirales bacterium | reverse complement strand
GAATCACATAATAATAAAAATGATGTAATTAATAAAACGATATTTATTAAAGAAGAATTGAAACATCAAACAGGGAAAAAACCAGTAATTCTAGTCGCCGAAGATGAAGAAATAGGGCGCATTACAATTGATCTATTTTTTACAGATAAAAATTATCAATTAATTTTAGCGGTAGACGGTGAAGACGCGTTAAATAAATTTAAAATACACAAACCGGATATTGTTATTCTTGATATTCTAATGCCGAAATTAAATGGATACCAGGTATTTACAGAAATAAAAAAAATTGATTCCGCGAAACGAATAATTGCGTTAACCGCGAAAGCTTATGAATCGGAAAAAAATAAAATAATAGATTATGGCTTCGATTCCTACATTTCCAAACCTGTAGATGAAAGTACTCTTTTTAAATGTATAGAAGATAATTTAATAAAATAATATTAAAATTGTTGACATTTATGACCTAAAACAATTAAGAACTTATAAGAAATTTAATTTTAAGGAGATTATAATGGCGACAAAAATAGCTATTAATGGCTTTGGCCGTATTGGTCGATTGGTTTTCAACGCTCTTGCAGAGCAGAACCTATTAGGAACCAAATTTGACCTGGTTGGGGTTGTGGATGTCAGCACAGATGCTGATTATTTCGCTTATCAGATTAAATACGATTCAGTACACGGCAAGTTTAAAGGTGACATCAAGACTGAAAAAAGCAGTCCAGCTGCTGCAGAAAATGATGTGCTTGTTGTAAACGGAAACAAAGTAAAATGCATAATGGCGACAAGAGATCCTAAGGATCTTCCTTGGAAAGAGTTAGGTGTTGAATATGTTATCGAATCAACAGGACTTTTTGTAGACGATAAGGCTCTTGGACATATTGAAGCGGGCGCGAAAAAAGTTATCATATCCGCACCGGCAAAAAGCACAGATAAACTGAAAATTCAGACACTTGTTATGGGCGTTAATGAAAATGATTACGATCCTTCTAAACATCATGTTGTGTCTAACGCTTCCTGTACAACAAACTGTCTTGCTCCACTTGTACATGTATTATTGAAAGAAGGCATTGGTATTGAAACAGGTCTCATGACTACTATTCACTCATATACAGCTACTCAGAAAACTGTTGATGGTCCATCGAAAAAGGACTGGAGAGGCGGTAGAGCAGCTGCTATGAATACCATTCCATCTACTACTGGAGCCGCTAAAGCGGTAGGTGAAGTTTTACCTTCAACAAAAGGAAAGCTTACTGGTATGTCATTTAGAGTACCTACACCGGATGTATCTGTAGTCGATTTGACTTTCAGAACAGAAAAAGAAACTTCAATTACAGAAATTGATTCTCTTCTTAAAAAAGCAAGCGAAACATATTTGAAAGGTATTTTAGGATACTGCAATGATGAAGTAGTTTCAACTGATTTTATTCATGATGAAAGATCTTCAATTTATGATTCAAAAGCTACTTTGCAGAATAATCTTCCAGGTGAAAAAAAGTTTTTCAAAGTTGTATCATGGTATGATAATGAATGGGGTTATTCAAACAGAGTTATAGATTTATTGAAATTTATGGTTTCTAAAGGATAATTAGCAAAATGCGCGGTTAATCCGCGCATTTTTTTTAGGAGTCTTTATGGATTTTACACTAACTGATACTCAAAAAAAAGATCTGCTGAAACTGGCAAGGTTGACAATTTCTGAAGAACTTGGTTACGACTGCGGTATTAAGTCATCTGAATTAGATTTCACATCTCAAATATTTTTACAAAAATTCGGTGCATTTGTAACACTGCATAAAAATGGACAACTTAGAGGCTGCATAGGCTATATTGTAGGATTTCTAACATTAACAGAGACCATTGAAAAAATGGCATTATCCGCTGCCTTTGAGGACCCGCGATTTCCTTCTCTAAGTAAGGAAGAAATAAACGATATAGATATCGAGATTTCAATATTGTCACCAATAGTTAAGGTAAATGATATAAATGAAATAGTTGTTGGCAAAGATGGTCTTATCGTTAGTAATAGAGTTAATACCGGATTATTACTTCCTCAAGTAGCTGTAGAATATAAGTGGACCAGGGATGA
>CAYLTM010000101.1:0-2469 GCA_964386495.1 uncultured Leptospirales bacterium | reverse complement strand
ACTTGTATGAAAGCTGGTCTTTCACCAGATAGTTGGAGAAAAAATAATATAGAGATAAAAAAATTTTCTGCTATGGTTTTTGGAGAAAAAGATTTTTGTTGAATAACGGTATAAGAAAAAAGGCAATCCTCAGAATCACAATTTATAGACTACTATTTACTGTGAAACCGAAGATCACCGAGTTTTCTAAACATCATATAATAAGAAATATAATCAACTTACTTTCCGATAATACCGCTAATAGTTTTTATTATGTCTGCCGGAAAAACAATAAACTTAGAATTTTGTGATTCAGAAAGATCCGAAAGTTTCTGGATATATTCTCTACCGAGAAGATACAGTGTAGGATCACCGCTTGTAGATTTTAAAGACTCAGCGACCATTCGAAGAGCTTCAGCCTCAGCCTGTGCAAGTCTTTCTCGACCCTGAGCTTGAAGACCAGCAGCTTCCTTCGCGCCTTCCGCTTTTAAAATCGCCGCCCGTTTATCACCTTCCGCGTTTTCTATAGCCGCCTGTCTATTACCTTCAGCATCTAGAATTTGTGCTCTCTTATTTCTTTCAGCCTTCATCTGTTTAGCCATAGATTCTTTAATATCGTCCGGCGGTTCGATGTCCTGGATTTCAACTCTTGTCAGCTTAGTTCCCCATGCGTCAGTCGCGTCATCAAGAATGTTCATCAGATCCTTATTGATGCTGTCTCTTTTCGACAACGACTCATCTAGGGTCATTTTACCCATTATCGCTCGTAAAGAAGTTTTAGCCAGTGCTGAAATCGCGAACTGCATATCACTTACACCGTAATACGATTTATACGGATCCATAATCTTGAAAAACAATACACCATTAACATCAACGGTAGCATTATCAGAAGTGATAATCCTCTGACTGGGTAAATCAAGGACTCTTTCGCGAATATCGACTTTTTTCGAAATTCTCGAAAATATCGGGTTAATAAGATTTAAACCCGGTTGTAAAGTTAGAACGTATTTTCCGAACCGTTCAACAATCCAGTTTTCCGCCTGAGGAACTATCCTCACACCTTTTGCTAAAAGTATAACTGTTATTACACCAATAGCCATAACAACGTAAATCATACAGCCTCCTTAAATATTATTTATAAAACCTTATACGAAATATCGAATATTTCATACTAATATAATGTCATGTATTTTAGAGAAAATATTAAAAATAACTAGAATCAGGATGTCGAAGTTAAATCGTCAGCCTGAATAATCATAAATATATTTTCGATAAATTTTGAAATAATTAATTACCATTAGAACCATTTGTTTTGTGTTTTTTCACAATTAGTTTTATACCTGAAGAATCAGAGACATAAACAATGTCATTTTCTTCAAGAATTTCATCTGACTCCGCTTTCCAAATTTTGAGACTGTGATATGGCGAAAATAATTCAACTTCACCGGGTATCCCAGGAGAAATACTTTTAATAACTTTACCCTTAATATTAGCCAACGACGAGTCCCTAAACTCATCATTAGTAAACCGCGAAAGATGATACTTTTTTTTAAAATAAAAAAACCAGGCAAATAAAAGAACAATTGATAAAATAAAAAACCAGAAAAACTGCCATGAATAACTATCCGGCTCAATGAGACCGAGCCACAATAATATAGAAACAAATATTGCTGATAAACCAGACCACATAGAAACCTGTGTCGGTAAAAAAAATTCGGTCGCGGCGATAATAATCCCCGCGGAAAGCCAAATAAAGGGGATTACTTGCATTATTTCAAATTCTGTCATTTTATTAGCTCCTTAAAATTCCAGTAATTACTATTCTGATGAAAACTTTTCATTTCAGCATTATCAACAATGATATTATGGTAAATCTTTGTTGTCAAGCTATTATTCATATCCATCGGAAGTTTCATTTTGCGATTAAATGCGATTAAATGGTGTCAGAGGTGTTTTATGGGGATGTTTATGTCACATGCGTAATAAAAAAATGGTGTCAGAGTAAAAAACTTGACTGTAGGTAACGACTAACATACAAAGGTATCATGTCGTATTTGAACAGAGACACTTCTTATAGTAAAATTTTATGAAAATGGACAGGCTGCATTATGAAAATAACATCCATGAGTTTAAAAACTTTTTTATTATTTTTGGCACTTATTATTGTGTTCTTTTTCAATTTAGTGCTGGTTGGATTTTTCAGTTATTTCCAATATGAGAATCTTAAAGAATCCTACACGAATCAGATGGTTAATCTTAATTATTACATAAATATTAATCTAGAGAATATGTTTACTGAAGAACTTGGCAGCACAAAATATTTTGCGGAAAACTCTCTTCTTCAAGACGCGTTAAACACAAAGGATTACTCCAAGGTTAATAATTATTTTAAGAGCCACATCAGTAACTATCCAGGTTATGAAAATATTTTCTTTTGTTCCTTTGATAACGGTGATAAAATAATCCTTTCGTCATACATTCCTGAAATTA
>CAYLTM010000100.1:10166-14487 GCA_964386495.1 uncultured Leptospirales bacterium | reverse complement strand
TTCAGCACGATGATGTTTTTGATACCGCGAAAAAAACGCTGCTGCAGTCGGATCTTCGCGGGCTTCCAGTAATGAAAAATAACAAATATGCAGGAATTGTATCGCGGCGGAGTTTTATTGAAAAACCAAAAAAGAAACTTATACTTGTAGATCATAATGAATTATCTCAAAGTATAAATGGTGCTGAAGAATCTGATATCAGAGAAATTATTGATCATCACCGTCTTGCTCCGGAAAAAACATCAACGCCTATTTATGTTTTTTCAAAACCGGTTGGAAGCACATGCACAATAATATATCAGCACTATCTGATGTACAATGTGGAAATAACACGGGAAATATCCCTGTTGCTTTTATCTGGAATATATTCTGATACGCTATTTTTGAAGTCTCCTACAACTACAGTGGACGATATATCAGCGGCTGAACAATTATTGAAATTATCAGGTATTGATGGTGAGCAGTATAAGTCGAGAATGCTATCTAAAATGCCGGTGCTGAAAAATTCAAATTTATCAAAACTAATATCATCTGACTTCAAGGTCTATAACGAATATGGATACAGTCTAGGAATCAGCCAGATAGAAGTCGTGTCCTTCGATGATTTGAACGAGGTTAAAGAAAATATTGTGAATGAACTGATAGCTGTTAAAAGACTGAAAAATATTAATTGGGTACTGTTGTTGATTACAAATGTAATAGATGATAACAGTGTATTAATTGTAACAGATTTCGCACTGGCGGAAGAACAGTTGTCCTATAAGAAGATTGAGAATAATCTTTACGACCTGCCGGGTATTCTATCCAGAAAAAAACAGCTTCTGCCAGAAGTCCTGCGTGTTGCAGAAATTATCTCAAAGCAGAAGTAAACTCTTCTACATTATACTCAATGAAGAATTTATATTAACTATTCTTCATTGAGTGTTATTATTGATTCAGTGAAACTATATGATAATTTAAAAAAACTTTAATTCACATTCGCATCAATATATTTATTAATGTTGATTCCATTTTTTTCAAAAAGTTCATTACTGGCAATATCTAGTTGAAGCAGCATAATATTATATTGTATAAGCGCTTCCTTCTCTCTCTGCTGACTATCAACATAAGCGTCGAGAGCGTTTTTTACCTGAACAGCTGTGAATCTGCCGCGGGCAAGGTTTGCCTTCATACTTGTATAATATGCTTTTGATTCTGAACTAGCTTTTCTAGATTTTTGATACATTAAAAATGCTGTATTCGCATAACCTATTTTACTCGAAATATCGTCTTTGATTTCCCTTTCAGTTTTAACAAGATCAAGTTCCGCCAGTTTTAATTTTAGTTTTGAATCTCTTAAGTTTGCCGCTTGTTCTGTGTCACCGAGAGGGTATTCCATTTTCAATCTAGCTTCCCATCCTGGAGAATCCAGTGTTGCCGTGTTTTTTGCGGCTGTGCCGAAACTTTCATCTTGAGAAAAAGACATTCCTTGAATTGAAGCTTTTAAAGACGGCATCGCATCATTTTCATAAATACCCGCTTCAAGGCGAGCATTCTGTAATTCCAGTTGAACATTATTATAGTCCGCTCTTTTTGAAAGAGCCGCCATAATTATTTTCGATTCATCGGTAGATGCTTGATCGTCATTAACCATTATGACGGTACTGATTTTTACACTGCTGTCATAATTTAATGTCTGCAATATTTTTCTTTGAGCGTCATTATATTGCTGTTGTGATAATAACTGGACACTCTCGGCTCCAGCGACAAGTGCGTTATAAAAGTTATTTTCAAAAGCTTCTGATAAACCAAGTTTAACATTTTCTCTGATAATATTTCGAACCTTGATGGTTTCCTTCAGCTTTAGTTCCGCGTTGTCCAGAGTGATTTTAGCTAAAGCAAGATTCCAATAATCGATTATAGCTTTTACTACTACT
Organism: uncultured Leptospirales bacterium; assembly: GCA_964386495.1. Lineage (GTDB taxonomy): Bacteria > Spirochaetota > UBA4802 > UBA4802 > JAFGJZ01 > CAYLTM01. The sequence continues at coordinate 12,571 of CAYLTM010000100.1, read as the reverse complement.
CCTGACATCGCCTGTTTCATGGCTTCACGCTGCATGTCTGAAACATTTTTTAGAATTTTTTCCTGTTTTCGTTCTGAAGTGCCAAATGAATTTTTCAGAAGTTCCTGCTGAAGCTGAACAAATACACTTGACTGATGGTATGTAGAACCGCCTGGCATTATTGTAATATTTTGACCCTGCATAGGAATTGTTGTAGGATCCTTAGTCAAGTCTGTGTATTCATTCTTCACACCTGCCGTAATTGTTGTGCCGGTTTGAAACATTTTCATGATACCAACTGACGCGTCAACTGTTGAGGAATTTTTACCAGCGGATTGCTCAAGAGCTTCCGGGTAATTAGTCTTATTATAACCTGTTTCTCCGCTAAGATAGACAGCATATTTTTTTTGAAATTTCATAAGAGATGAGTCGGACATCGCGGCATCATACTTGACTTTTTGCATATCGAAATTGCGTTCTAACACAATTTTAATCATTTCCGACATAGTGATTTTTTCATTATTGATCATGAAAAATATTTTACTGTCAGATTGCTGAGCACTGCTGATTGTGGAAATTAAAAGGAACAAAAGAATAACTGAAATTTTTTTCATTTGATTGCCTCACTAGAACTTGTAATCGAAATTGTATGAGTTTTATTATGCCCAGATTGATTCAGCGAGCTTGGAAGGTCAAATATTATTCTTTGAATGGGCGGTATAATCATCATTATTTAAAATGTAGTCTCCGAAAACTTTTGGTGCTTTTATAATCAATAGTTCGAGCATTGCAAATGCCACTTTTCTAATTTCCCATTGAGCGTGTTTGTCCAGGCGCAGATCAAATATATGACGGAATTCACGGAAATTCGCAGATATAACTATTTCACTTTCAATGGCATTTGGCAAAATAAACCTGGCATCTTCTTTTAGAACATTCATTTCCCGTAAAGATTTATATACAGATCTGGTATTTTCCATAAATTCCTGATAAATCTTTAACGCGTCTGGATTATTTTTTATAGATGGCGGTACAATGTAGTTGTAATTATCTTCATTAACATATCTTTGAGATTGCTGTGAGAAACTCGCGACTCTATGTCTTACAACCTGGTGAGTAAACGCCCGCGATGCTCCTTTTACTCGAAAAGATGCTGAAGCATGTTCGATGATTGAATGATGACCGTTTTTTATCGCGTTCTGTATAAAGTTTTCATTTTTACCTGTATTATCAACCGACAGGTAACAGGTTCTTCCAGCCTCCTCAATAAGCTTCTCAGCATCTGGAGTAATTGCTATTAGCTCAACTGTAGGATTATAAATTTCCATATTAGTTTATCGACATTCCAGCGAAACCTAAAAATGCCAGCGACAATAATCCCGCTGTTATAAAAGATATTGGTAAACCTTTCAGTTTTTCAGGGATATCCGCCAATTCAAGTCTTTCTCTGATACCAGCCATTAAAAGAAGAGCGATAGTAAAACCGACCCCTCCGCCGAAACCTTGAACCATCGATTTGAGGAGACCATAGTTTGTGTTAGGATCCGCGAAACCGCCGTCAATATTTAATACCGCTACACCTAGTACAGCACAGTTGGTTGTTATAAGCGGTAGAAAGATTCCAAGCGCTCGGTAAAGTGCGGGCGAAGTTTTGTTAATAGTCATTTCGACAATTTGGACAATTGATGCGATTACTAGAATAAATGCTAATGTGCGTAAATATTCCAGATGCAAAGGAACAAGAGCGAATTTATAAATCACATATGTGAAAAAGGATGCTAAAGTCATAACAAAAATTACAGCAAACCCCATACCAAAAGCGGAGTCAAGTTTTTTTGAAACACCGAGGAATGGACAGATCCCAAGGGTTTGAGATAACACATAATTGTTAATGAAAATAGTTGAAAGAAGTATCGTAAAGAATATTTTTAATTCCATAAATTAATCACCTTGCTTTCTGCTTTTAATAACATTCATGACCCAGAGCATAACTCCGAGCATGAAAAAGGCTCCCGCTGAAATTCCCATAACCCCGATAGGTTCAAAGCCCGGAAATAAGGTATAGCCAAGCAGTTTATTTGAACCAAGTGTCTCGCGAAAAAAAGCTAAAATAACAAGTGCGAAACCAAACCCCGCACCCATACCTAATCCATCAATTATTGAGAAAAATACTGAGTTTTTTGAAGCGTATTCTTCAGCCCTGCCGAGTATTATGCAATTGACGACTATCAGAGGAATGAAAATTCCGAGTGAATTATAGACATCCGGCTGATACGCACGAAGAGTCAATTCAACGATTATAACAAACGTCGCTATGATTGTTATGAATATGGGAATTCTTATGTGAGCTGGCACAATTGGTTTTATCAGTGATACCAGAATATTTGAGCAGACAAGAACAAATGTTCCTGCTACTGTCATCCATA
>CAYLTM010000100.1:8705-10156 GCA_964386495.1 uncultured Leptospirales bacterium | reverse complement strand
CCATAACGCATTCGATACTGATGATGATGTTGCCAGAACAGGGCACAAACCGATACCGATTACAAGAATGGGGTTTTTATCCCAAATACCTTTAAAGAACTCATTCCAGATTTTCATAGAAACATCCTCACTGCACGGTATTTTGCTGATTGTTAATTTCAGGTGAAATGTTTTCAGCATTTAATAATTTTTTCTTTTCAGCAATATCATTTTCAATAATGGGTTTTATAGTAATCATTCCATCCTGGATACCCTTTATCACAGCTCTTGATGTTATTGTAGCTCCAGTGATTGCGGATATTTCATTTTTTTGTAAAAGTTCTTCCTTCATAGAAGGCTTCCAGTCGCCTTTTTTTACAACAGTAATTTCTTTTAAAAGATTAAGTCCGAAAAACTGTTCCTGAAACCAGGGTATCTTAACGTTATTGTCTTCGCGTTTACCTTTAAGAAAATCAAAAAATGTCAAAGAAGACATCACTTCAATAGCTCTCGCACCGAGCCCCGGAGTTTCAGACTGCTTCAGGATCGAAATACCCTGTAGAACAAAATCCTGATCAATACCTATCATTGAGCGTACTTCACCGCTATAACCTGATGATGATACAATAAAAGCGTATCCAGATGCTGCGATACCATCAACATTTTTTTCCGCATACCAGTATTTTACGTCAGCACCTTTAAGTTTATAAGTTTTGGTTTCCTTAATAGTATATCCTGGAAGAACCATCGCAAGAGCCTTTAGTTCCTTCTCTTTTTCATATTTCAGAATTTGCGGTTGAGTGAGGTTATAGACAAATGCTAACAAAAACGCGGCAATTAATGCTACCGTGGAAAGTATCAGCGTTGGTTTTACTATATTTTTCATAAAAATTGCGATCCTCCGTTAGTTAAGAGATGTTCAGGCTTTTTTTTTCCCATAAATTTTAGGTTTGGTCCAACGGTCTATTAAAGGAACAGCAGCGTTCATTAGGAGTATCGAATAGGAGACACCTTCAGGGTAACCGCCCCATAGACGTATTACAGACGCGATGATTCCGCAGCCGATACCGAATATCAGCATGCCTTTTCCTGTAATCGGGCTTGTCACCATGTCAGTTGCCATGAAGAACGCTCCCAGAAAAAGACCGCCAGAAAGTAAATGGTATACCAGAAACATTTCCGGCCGCGCGAAATTATTCAGCGAGTAATATGCGAAAATTATTATTGAGAAAGTTCCGATATAGGCAATAGGAATTATAGGGGTGATTATTTTTTTTATCATTAAGAATATTGCACCGAGTAATAGCAGAATAGCTGAAGTTTCACCGATACAGCCGCCGATATTACCAATGGCTAAAGATTGAATAACTTCTTTAGAAAAAAACAGGTTGTTGTAAATCTGTTCAGCTGGAACATTCATAGTACTAAAATATTTAGGTGCTTCCTTCAAAGCAGTCAACGGAGTTGCTGAA
>CAYLTM010000100.1:7401-8695 GCA_964386495.1 uncultured Leptospirales bacterium | reverse complement strand
CATATAGCTGTGTCATTGGAGTCGCTGAAGTTATGGTGACAGTCGCGATTTCTATTTTTTTCAGAGCTCCCGAAAAGACTGTGCCGTTGCTGAATTTGTGCCAGGTTGTAGTCATCTGTGCCGGAAATGATGCCATTAAAAAAGCTCTGCCCGCTAAAGCAGGATTGAAAATATTGAATCCAAGACCGCCGAAAAGTTCTTTAACGAAAATAATCGAGAAAAATGAACCGAGGGCGATCATCCATAAAGGGAAATTCGGCGGAACATTCATGGCAAGCAACAGACCTGTTAAAACAGCGGAACCATTAGTAATAGTGACAGGTTTTCGTTTAATGAGATGGTAAAGCCCTTCGCAGAAAACGGCTGACAGAATCGAAACCGCCATTACATGAACAGCGTTTATTCCGTAAAAGAAATATGACGCAACAGCGGATGGCGTTAATGCCAGAATAACCAGCCACATAATTTTATCAACATTTTGGTTGTTTTTAATATGCGGCGCCTGAGACAAGATCAGCTTTGTATTTGTTTCCATAATTTTGTTACCACAAAAATGTTATTTCTTATTGCGCATATATTGCTGAGCCATTTTTATGTAATGGCTAATAGGTCTTTTAGAAGGACAAACGAATGCACATGCACCGCATTGAATACAGTCGAGCGGATTCATGCTTCCGGCGAGATCGTATCTGTATTTTTCAACAGAGTTTGCTATATCGCAGGGTACTAGGTTAATCGGACAGATATCAACGCAGCTACCGCATCTAATGCAAGGATCGTAATCCCCGCCGGTAACTTCCTTTTTCGAAAAAAACAAAACACCGGAAGTTCCTTTTACAACCGGCATGTCGAGCGTGCTTATTGCAAGACCGCACATTGGACCGCCCATAATAATCTTAGAGGGATCCGATTTTAATCCGCCGCATTCCTCTACAATATGAGAAAGTAGCGTTCCGATTTTTACTTTATAATTGCCGGGATTTTTAATTAGCGAGCCGCTGACAGTGATATACCTTTCAAAAAGGGGTTTGTTTGAGCACACAGCCTGTTGAATGGCGTATACAGTTCCGACATTCTGAACAACCGCACCAGCGTCCATAGGAAGTCCGCCTGAAGGAACCTGTTTTCCAGTTAACGCGGTAATCAGCTGTTTCTCTGCACCCTGCGGATACTTTGTTTTCAGCATTTTTACTTTTATTACGGTTGAACCTTTTCGTGCCGATAGAACTTTTTTTATTACATCAAATGATTCTTTTTTATTTTCTTCAATGCCGATGATCGCCTTATTGATCGA
>CAYLTM010000100.1:1746-7391 GCA_964386495.1 uncultured Leptospirales bacterium | reverse complement strand
CTTTAAGGGTGATTTCGATTCCTTCGATTATTTCCGACGGATATGATTTCATCAACTGGTCATCAACTGTGAGATACGGTTCGCACTCGGCGGCATTGATAATCAGCACATCTATTTTTTTATTTTCAGGGGGAGATAGTTTCACGTGTGTAGGGAAGGCCGCACCGCCGAGACCGACAATTCCTGAGTCCGATATAATTTTTTTTATATCGGCTGGTGATATTTCTTTCCAGTCAGGACTTTTTGATAAGTTGTCTTCGTTGAAGCTGCCCTGTGTTTCAATAACTATACAATCACCTTTACTGGAAAACGGTGTTGGAAATTTTGCGATATCTATTACTTTTCCCGGTATTGATGAATGAACATTCGCACTGACAAAACCGTCTGCTTTCGCAATCAGCTGTCCCTCTTTCACCAAATCCCCTTTTTGAACTATGGCTAATGCCGGTTTGCCGGTATGCTGCTGCAACGGAATTCTGCAAATGTGCGGTACCGATATATTCTCAAAAGGCTTTTTTTCCGTCAGAAACTTGTTTTCATCAGGATGAATTCCGCCGCTGAATGTTGATTTAAACATAAATGCCTGCCGTTATTGCTGTTCTTTGAGCGAATAAATTTCGTCCTTTATAGGTAGTTCTTTTCGTAAATTTTTTATGTAAGGAAATGGCTCTCCAAGTTCGATGTAATCATTACAATCATCCATAATTCTTCTAGCTACTGTGAAATATTTATAGAGTTTTTCTTCGCCGGATCTTTTCAACCATTTGTTTTTCAGGCATTTAACACGCAGAACATATTTATCCGGTTCCGATTCCTGCTGTTTTAATACAACACAATGCTGACAGTTTGCACAAAATATCTTGTCCTTTGCCATTAAAATCTCCTATTTAGTTACTACAAATTTATTCAGTTCAAATAAAGAAAATCTTTTATATTACGAGTTCCATTTAGTTAAATGGAAAATGATTAACAAGTTTTCAAAATCAAATACTTTTTTGACCATATATCATTTCAGGGGCGTTAATTGTAAAGAAATTTTTTACATAACCCCGTTGATTAATAGGGGTGGGAATTAATTTCGGGTATATTTTTATTAATAGCTACACGCACCCAACCCCCGAAGAGGGTTTAAGACTTTTATAAAAAATATTTATTGTGATTTTTCTCAGAAAAATCTATAAATTCTATAACAAAGGTTATTAGATTTGATCTTTCAAGTCTTCATTGGGCTTGCACTGAGCTTGTTGAAGTGTGATTTAGGGGAAAAAAAGAATGGAGTTGAAGGACATACGAATTGTTGAGCTTTTATACCCGAAATAAAATTCACACTCATTTATAGAATTGTGCATAAACCGGTTGAGAAATCTTTATTAATTATGAATTATTTTTTTTATTTATTGATTATTATTAAATATTTTGACGTATTGTGAAAAAAAGTTGACAAAAAAAGTCAGCATATTATCGTTAACGATATAATTAAGGAGAATAATTATGATTGAAAGAGTATTGACGAAAACTAAAGTGTATATTCAGGACACTTTTTCTGCGGATGAGCTGAATAGGGTAATTATTTATCTAGGCGGATTTGACGCTAAAGTAGCCGTCATTCAGGATAACCGCGATTTTGCATACAGAGATTTTATTATAGATGAACTCCATACATATAGACAATTGAAAATTGTAGATAAGGTTTTTCCAGATCCGAAAGTTGAAGATATTATGTCTATGGTTGATGAATTGAAAGACGCTAACGTCGATGTTATAATAGGCATTGGAGGGGGCAGTGCTCTAGATTCAGCAAAGGCTGTCGCGATGATTCTTTCTAATGGCGGTGATCTCGAAGACTATCTTGGTGCGTCCGCGAAAAAGACTATTGATAAAAAAGAAAAATCCCTTATACTCATTCCTACTACTGCCGGTACAGGTTCCGAGTTAACGAAATTCGGTGTATATACTTCAAGAACAGGCAGAAAATACACTTTGAAAAGTGATCTTCTTCAGGCTGATCTCGCTCTTCTTATTACGCAGCTTACTCTTACTATGCCGCCGAAACTTACAGCTGCTACAGGTTTTGACGCACTTTCTCACGCACTCGAAACTCTATGGAATAAAAACGCGACACCGGTATCAAATATTATATCAATTGATGCTGCTGTTTATATTATGCAGTGGTTAGAATCGGCGTATGACACATCTATACAGGGAGGCAGGGAAGGCCGCAAGGAAATGATGATGGGCGCCGCCAAGGCAGGTATCGCGTTTAATTTAACTGGTACAGCCGCGGATCATGCGTTGTCGTTTGTTCTTTCGGAAGAATGGCATATCCCTCATGGCGCAGCCTGTGCGATGATGCTGGAAGATATTCTTCTTATGAACTCTAAGCATCCGATGACAGCGATAAATCTTGGTAAAATCGGTCGTCGTCTTTTCGGTGACGGATCTGATGATGAATGCATATTGAAACTTATTAACAAGGTTAAGTATCTTAAACAGAAAATGCAGCTGCCTATGACTTTCGCAGATTTGGGTATTACCGTTGCTGCCGACGAGATTCCAAAATTGTTCGACAGAGCTTTCAGTGATCCCAAAATGAAAAACAATATAATTGATTTGGATAAAGAGACTGTTTTTAAGATGCTGATTGATAAAATTAAGTAACAACCGATTTTTATGGTTCTGATCGTCTAGTTCGAATGGAACCATAAAATCTATTAATGAAAATAAATATTATGGAGGGCTGTATGCCGACAAGTACAGAAATTATTGCGGATTTAGTAAAGAAGGCTAGAATCGCACAGCAGAAAATTGATGAGTACACTCAAGAGCAGATTGATGATGCCTGTCTTGCTGTTGGTTGGGAAGTCTATTGCGATGAGAATATTCAAAAACTGGCAAGACTTGCAGTAGATGAAACCGGTATGGGTGTGTATGAGGACAAATTAACTAAGCATAAAGGGAAGGTTCTTGGTGTTCTTAAAGACATTAAAGGAGCTAAATCTGTCGGTATCATTGAAAGAGATGAAACGAAGGGTATTACTAAATATGCTAAACCTGTCGGTGTTATAGGTGCTTTGACTCCTGTTACGAATCCGACAGCTACTCCTTCAAGCAACGCTATCACAATTCTTAAAGGCCGCAACGCGGTAATTTTCGCGCCGCATCCCAAATCTAAACTCTGTTCTAAAATGGCTGTTGATTTCATGCGGCAGGGTCTTAAAAAAGTCGGTGCACCTGAAGATCTTATTCAGGTTATCGAAGAACCTTCGCTGGAGCTGTCGCAGGAACTTATGCGTCAGGTTGATCTTATCATCGCGACAGGCGGCGGACCAATGGTTAAGGCTGCGTATTAGAGCGGTAAACCAGCGTTTGGTGTTGGTCCAGGCAACTCGGTTCAGATAATCGCTGAGGACGCTGATGTTGAAGACGCTATAAAGAAAGTTTCGATCAGTAAGTGTTTTGATAACGCGACATCTTGTTCATCAGAAAATTCAATAATCATTCATGATTCAATATATTCTAAAAGTCTTGAAGAACTGAAAAAGAACGGTGCTTACATTTGTTCTAAGGAAGAAAAAGAGTCTTTGTTGAAGTGGATGTGGCAGCCGGCGAAGGACGGACATCTAGCTCTTAATCCCGCAATAGTAGCACAGAGTGCTCAGAAGATAGCTGCCGACGCGAAACTTTCTGTGCCTGCTGGAACTAAGTTTCTTGTTGTTGAAGGAGCAATGCCGCTTGAAAGCGATAAATTTGCTTCAGAAAAATTATCTCCAGTTTTGACTATATGGAAATATTCTGCATTCAATGAAGGGCTTGAAATATTAACTAGACTGACTGATAATTGCGGTAGAGGGCATTCATGCGGTATTCATACTTTCAACAAAGATTATATTAATACGCTTGGCATGAAGATGAAGTCTAGTCGAATAATTGTTCGTCAGCCTCAGGCTCCCGCTAACGGCGGAAACTTTTTCAATGGTCTTCCTTCGACTGTCACGCTTGGATGCGGAACATGGGGGAATAATATTACGACTGAGAATATAAATTTTAAGCACTTCATTAATGTCACATGGCTGTCTGAGCCAATAACTCCGGTTCGGCCGACTGATGAAGAGATGTGGGGCGATTTTAATAAAAAGTATAATAAATAACAGGAGTCTATTATGAAGCTTTTTGAATATCAGGCTAAGGACGCCTTTTCTAAAAATGGTATTACTATTCCGAATGGTGTGGTGATAAACAGTATGGATGAATTCGCATCTGCTTCGGCATCTGTGGGTTTTCCATGCGTTGTGAAATCTCAAGTATTGCGTGGCGGACGCGGTAAAGCGGGGCTTATCCGTTTTTCCAAAACTTCTGATGAAGCTGGAAAAAATTGTGATGAATTGTTTAAGTCGGAACACAATGTGCGGACTATACTTCTTGAGCAGGCTGTCAATATTGAACGAGAACTTTATTTATCTATAACAATCGATCCAGTTGATTCCAAAGCAATAGTAATCGCGTCTGCTGAAGGCGGTGTAGATATTGAAGAGTTGGCAGTTAACAGCCCTGATAAAATTATCATGGAAAAGGTCGATATCAATGTAGGACTCATGTCGTATCAGATTAAGAATATAGTTTTTCGTATGGGCCTTGACGGCGATATCGCGAAGCAGGTAGAAGCTGTTATTTTAAAACTCTACAACGTTTTTAGAAAGTTCGACGCGGAACTTGCTGAAATTAATCCATTGTTTGTTACAAAGGAAGGAAAGGTAATTGCCGGTGACGGTAAACTATCCATAGACGATAATTCAATGTTCAGACAAACCGGTTATGAAGTTACAAGAGCATATTTTGACTCCGACGCTGAATTTGAAGCGTCCAAAGAAGGTATCCCTTATCTGCAGTTTGACGGTCGTATAGCTATGATGTGCGCTGGAGCAGGATTGACTACAACTGTTTATGACCTCATCAACTACGAAGGCGGTGATGTCGCGTGTTATCTTGAATTCGGCGGACCTAATTATAAGAAGGCTGTGCAGGCGATGGAGCTTTGTTTAAAAAATACAAATTCCAAAGTGATTCTAATTGTAACTTTCGGAACTATTGCCAGAGCTGATGTCATGGCTGAAGGTATCGTTGACGCTATTAATAAACTTAAACCATCTGTACCGATTGTGACTTGCATACGCGGAACTAACGAAGAAAAAGCTGTTGAAATTTTAAGAAGCGCTGGTCTGGAACCGCTTTTTGACACGGAAGAAGCTGTCAGAAAAGCTGTCGAGATTTCCAAGGGGAGGATATAATGAGTATATATGTTGATAATTCTACAAGAGTTCTTGTTCAGGGAATTACCGGTATGGAAGGGGCTTTCTGGACAAAGCACATGAAGGATCTTGGCACTACAGTAGTCTGCGGCGTTACCCCTGGTAAAGAAGGTCAGTCCGTTGAAGGGATTCCTGTTTATCATACAGTCCGTCGTGCGGTTAAGGATCACCCCGTTGAAGCGTCGATGCTGTTTGTTCCTCCGCGTTTCACGAAGGACGCTGTGTTTGAAGCTCTCGATGCTGGTATTAAAAAAATTGTTACTATAGCCGACGGTATTCCTCTGCATGAAGCTGTTCAGATTCGTCAAGCCGCGAAGTCATGCGACGCTCTCGTAGTCG
>CAYLTM010000100.1:0-1736 GCA_964386495.1 uncultured Leptospirales bacterium | reverse complement strand
CACAAGGTTTGCGGAAATGCTGCCGTATTATCAGAATGATAATGATACAGATGCCGTGGTAATCATCGGGGAACTTGGCGGTACTATGGAAGAAGAAGTCGCTGAAGCTATGGAAGCTGGAATTTTCAAGAAACCGCTTGTAGCTTTTCTTGGCGGTCGAACCGCTCCGAAAGGGAAAAGGATGGGACATGCCGGCGCGATTATTACCGGCGGAAAGGGATCAGTCGATGGGAAAATCGCCGCTCTTACAAAAGCCGGTGCCCGAGTAGCGGAACGTCCACGATTTGTCGGCGATTTATTAAAAGAAATGGTTAAATAGGATATATCGATGAAAAATTTAAATTTAAGCAAAAACGCAAAATCACTTATGTTTTTAGCGATAGCGACCATTGTTATGATAACTTTTATGAATGTTAATCTCCCTGATTCTATCAGGGTGATTACTCTTCCGAAAGCAAAGGTTACTGCCGATAAAGCAGAACCTGTTAAAACGGAAACTGATAAAGGGGCTGTAACCGCTACATCAGATAGTAAATCTGAACAGAAGGCTGTTCAGTCTGATGCTAAATCCGCGACAACTCCACAAGCACTGGTCGAATCGAAAAAGGAGTCAGTTGAAAAAGCTGATAAAGGTAGCATAGTATTAAAAAAGGAAGGGCAGATCGCTCTCGCGATATTATTATTCGCACTAATACTATGGATAACAGAAGCTATTCCTTTTCACTTTACCGGCTTAATAGCTCTGTTGTTTTTGACTTTGTTCAAAGTCGGTAACTATAAGGAAATTATTAAGACAGGGTTCGGTGATGACATAGTAATCTTTTTTATCGGCGTATTGATATTGTCATCTTTCATAACTCAGTCCGGTCTAGGGAAAAGGATTTCTGTTTATGTATTATCCCAAACCGGGAATAATACTTCGGCGATATTGTTGGGATTTTTAATTGCCGGTGCTACGCTGTCAATGTGGATTACCGATATGGCTGTCGCGGCAATTTTAATGCCTCTTGGAAGAGCGATTCTTCAGGAAGAGGGTCTTAAGCCTCTCGAAAGTAATTTCGGCAAAGCATTGATGATTTCCTGCGCGTGGGGACCATTGATCGGCGGTATAGGAACACCGGCTGGCTGTGGAGCTAATCCTGTAGCTCTGACTTTTTTAAATGACTTTTTGAAAACTCAACCCAGCATGCATCCTCTTTCATTTCTTGACTGGATGGCATTTGGCGTTCCCGCGGCCTATCTTATGATTATACCATCGTGGCTGGTTTTAAAATGGGTTTTTCCGTTTGAAATAAAACATCTTAAAAAAACTAAAGAAGAACTCAAGCAGGAATTTTTGGATCATCCTGGTATGAACAGAATTGAAAAGGTAACTCTTTTCGTATTTGTGTTAACTGTAATATTATGGATTGTGACACCTTTTCTCGGAGATTTGGTTGGTTATAACATTGAAATTTCAATGGTTTTGTTGTTTACAACTCCGCTTTTTTTCTTCCCATATTTAGTTACAAAAAAATGGAAAGAAATCGAACCGGATATTGACTGGTCGGGTATTATACTGATTCTCGCTGGTATCGCAATTGGAAAATACCTTGCTCAAACCGGCGCGGCTGGATGGCTCGCGTATTTAATGCTAGGTAAAATAGGCGGATTGTCAGCGATTATGCAGCTGTTTGTTATTGCGTTTGGTGTGTGCCTATTAAAAGTTGTTTTCTCAAGCAACACTGTTACTGCGG
>CAYLTM010000099.1:12091-14552 GCA_964386495.1 uncultured Leptospirales bacterium | reverse complement strand
GCGGATTCGAGAGATTCATACATCATAGGGGAAGAGGTTATCCATGACAAATCTCTGATTGATTCAATCAAAAGTGGCGAGAAGAAGGAAGTCTCCATTGGTTTCAAGTGCGATATTGATAATGTTGATGGAGAATTTAACGGTGAGCGGTACGATTCAGTCCAGAGAAACATCCAGATTAATCATTTGGCACATGTACAGAAGGGTAGGGCAGGGGAAACTGTCAGAATATGGTTAGATAATTCCGAGAATATCGGAGTTCAAATAAACGAAGGAGAAAACAGCATGAATGTTACTTTCAGGTGTGATGATGGAAAAGACTATCAGATACCAATAGCAGTCAAAAATCAAATGGATAAACAATCCACACAAATCAAAAAAGATGAGGGAGAAATTGAAGCGTTACAGGCTCAGATTGATTCCATGTCTGCGGATATCGCAAACAAAAACAGTGAACTCGCAAAAATGGATGAGTCCCAGCGGAAGACGGAAATTGTCGCATTACAGGCAAAGGTTTCAGCACTTCAAACATTGGTAGATCAGTATAAGGTTGAACTGGAAAAAGCAACCAGTCCTGAAGCTATTGAGGGAGAAGTCGCTGAAAGACAGGAACTTGCAGGCAATGTATCCGCGGTAGACAGTACCGCTAAAATTGACGGACTTTCAAAGGATGAGATGAAAAAGATTGTCATCCAGAAATCAAACCTCATTTCAGATAAGGTCAAACTTGATAGCATGGATGCCGTAGAGCTTGATGCTTATTACAAAGCGAGTGTGGATTTAATTAAGACAAAGGCAATGCAGTCAACAACAAGCCGGAATGACGCTCATAGTGGTAAAACCGCTGATGAGATCAGAAAGGATGTTGAGGATATGAAAGCCAAAAGACTCAATATGAACAAAGGAGGAAAGTAATTAATGGGTATAGAAAACAGGGAGAAAAAGGCAAGGGATTTCGGCAGAATTGGACAGCATGATCCGACGGAATATGTTATCACAAGGCTCATAAAAGGGGATGTCCCTTTCGGTGCACTTGCTCAGATTAATAACGACTGTACAGTGAGTGTTTATGAAAAAAGCACCCTAAAAGCGGACGGTATCGCTCTTTATAATACCGGCGGAGACATTGATAATAACAAATTCATTGAAGGCAATGTCGGGGAAGTCCTTAAAAACGGAATCCCTATCGTTGAAACATCTGAAGATGTCACTATCGCGGATCCAGTTAGATGGAATATGACAACAAGAAAATTCTGCAAAAGTGCCGTTGTTGATGAAACTGTTTTACTAACAGGTGCAGAGTGGATTAGAAATTCAGAAGCCGGAAGGGGATATTTGAGACTATCCGGTTATTTATCAGTAGAATCGGATTAAGGGGGAATGATGAATATACTTACAAAAGATGATTTAATTCATATAGAGAAAACTCTTTATGAACCGAAAGAAGAAGAGCTTATTGCCAGACAAGTTGTAAATGTCAAAAGCGATTATCCTTCATTTGCTAAAGAAATCGGATATGATTACTATAACCGGCAGGGAAGTGCGAAGATTTTCGCGTCTGGTGGCAGAGCTAAAGACATTACTTTCGTTGGTGAAGAAAAGGCGAGAGAAACCCAGAAAGTTTATACTATCGCAACTGGTGTTACTTACGATGCTGATGAACTCGCTGAAATGCAGTATAGAAATCAGGTAGCAAAGGGAGCTGTTTACAATCTTGATACTGAAAGAATCGCAACCGCCAGAAAGTATATTGCTAAAACTGAAAATTCAATATTCTTTAATGGAAATTCCCAGCACAACATTAAGGGGATTCTTAACTTTGATGGTGTTAAAAAAGAAGCGGTGTCTAATGTTGGCAGTGGAACAGGTGATCAGAAACTTCTATTCTCAAACAAAACACCACAGCAGATACTTAACGATTTTTTAAACGCAAAGAAGTTCATTGAGAAAAACGGATTTTTCAAGGCAAGAACTCTACTGGCACCGCAAAGAAGTTTACTCGAACTGGAAAGACCATTTTCCGAACACGCTTTAATCACTATCAAACAGTGGCTTATGCAGAATGGTGCGTATTTCGAGAAAACCATAGCTTGTGAAGAGCTTTCAATGGATAGAACCGGACTACCAGCAGATGCTTTTGTCGTATTCGATAACGATCCTGAAGTGGTTCAGCTTGCTTTAATCGAAGAAGTCAAAACGATAGAGCCAGTCTACGATCTAATCGGAAATGCTGATATGGGTATTACTGAAAAAACAGCGGGAGCCATTATTAGACATCCATCTGCTTTTTATATCGGTTACGGAATAACCAAGATATGACAGGCGAGTCTCTAAAGGCTAAAATGGGTGTATTGCTCAATCATTTAGACAATACACTCATTGATTCATATATCGCAGATGCTAGTAAATTTGTTTCAAGATATGAACTGGATGATCCCCAAAGTGCTGTTATGTATTACAC